>DUSG01000131.1 GCA_012842725.1 Clostridiales bacterium | reverse complement strand
TATATGTACTTTAAAATACCTTCAAACGAAATATCTTGATTCATGTTGTTAATCAAATCTATAAGTTTGTTTAGTTTTTCAAGACCCGTTTCTATCTCCTGAACTACAGGGACCAGCTCACTTTTACGCGGTAAATACACCTTGACCCCTTTTTTAAGATATCCAATATTACTGAAACTTGAATACAAGTCACTTAACGGTATGACTATATATTTATATGATTGTATTACCAATACCAATAGCACTATCAAGGCAGCGGCAAACAAGCTCAAAGCAATAAATACTTTGGTACCGGATTCTTTTTTATGAAAATTTATCAATGACTGAGTCACATCATCACTGTATTTCAATAATTGCTCATTATTAGCGTTAATAAATGTCAAAGCTTTTGTCGCTTCCTCATCAATCTGATTCTTGTTCATTAACACTTCTAAGGCTTGTCTGAATTCTTGCCATAATTTATCTTTATCCTCTACAACAGAAGTCATATTCACCAGAGATGCTTTCATGTTTATTCTTGTACCGTTTCTTGACATATATCCGCTTTTTAAGGATGATAAAGACTTTTCAAAATCATCAATTGCCTTTTCCATAGATGAATCCAATTCTTTCATTTTCTCCGATATATCCTCTTTTGTATCAATACCATTACCATCATTCATAGCTTGCATCAAGGCATATTTTTGATTTGCATATTTTGATAGCTGCTGGGTTAACATCCTCTGCTGTCCAAAAACATCTATAAGGGTGTATTCATCTCTGTTGGCTTTGCTCATAAAAAATACTGTTGCCGTCAAAAACAATAATAAAAGAACTATTAAAGAAATCATGGCAGCCAATTTTTTGCTCATCAATTTAAGAAAACCAGTAGTCCTTTCACCCATAGAAATATGCATCCTTTCCTTTTATATTAGACAGAATTAATATACTATAAGATAAGATTAAATTTGTAACCTCAGAACAATATTTACTGTAATTCTACCAATTATCCCTATTGTTAAAAGTATATCACCTATTGTAGCAATTTGTCGATACAGTCCATAATGGTATATTAAAAGCCGACAAAGCTGCCGGCCAAATAATAGTCTATAGTCTCCAAATGTGCCACAATGCATTATTGCGTCCTCTTGCAAAGACATCTAGCCTGTTTCCTCCCCAGGAAACTGCTGCTGGTTCAGATGTTATGGCTCCTCCGAGGGACTGCCATCCGCTCCATCTAGTACCGTTCCAAGTTCTCATCAAAAGGTCTCCTCTTGGTCCCTGAGCAAAGACCTCTAATCTGTTCACTCCTGTTGATGCAGCAGCAGGTCCTGAATTTATCGGGCCTCCACCTAAGTCTTCCCAATCACTCCATCGTGTTCCGTCCCACCACTTGTGCCATAATGACTGATTCTGTCCTCTTGCAAAGACGTCTATTCTGTTTGGTCCCCAGGATACTGCTGCCGGAGCTGATGTCAACACTCCGCCTAAGTCCTCCCAATCACTCCATCTAGTTCCGTCCCACCATTTGTGCCATAATGCATTGTTCTGTCCTCTTGCAAAGACATCTAGTCTATTTCTACTCCAGGAAGCAACTGCAGGAGCAGATGTCAGCACACCTCCAAGGTCTTCCCAGTTACTCCAGCGTGTTCCATCCCACCATTTATGCCATAGAGCATTATTTTGTCCTCTTGCAAAGACGTCTATTCTGTTTGGCCCCCAGGATACTGCTGCCGGAGCCGATGTCAATACTCCACCTAAATCTTCCCACTGACTCCATCTGCTTCCGTCCCACCATATATGCCAAAGAGCATTGTTCTGTCCTCTTGCAAAGACATCCAGCCTATTGAGCTGCCATGAAGCAACTGCAGGAGCAGATGTCAATACTCCACCTAAGTCCTCCCATTGACTCCACCCTGTAACAGGAGGTGTTGGAGGAACAGGTATCTGGCCGCCAATATTCTCCAATATGAATCTGATAATATTTCTGAACATCTCATTGATTCTGTTATTCGGCACTCCGAAACCTCTCAATGTAGTGAAAATCCACTGCATATCTCTTCTCAGTGCATTTAATAATTGATTAGTCTTTGCAGGTATTGCACCGGTATAGTTTCCTTCATTTCTCAACACATAGGAAACTATGCTCCTGAAAATATTCTGTGTTATCCATCTGGGAACCCTGTATCCCTGTAATTCAGTATAATAATTGCTAAACTGCCTGTTTATCAGATTCATCATCCTGTTAATCTCTTGAGGGGTTTGTCTTGTAAAATCGTCGTCGTAAAAGTAATCATCATCGTAAAAATCAAAGAAGTCATCATCGTAGTAGTCGTCATCAAAATAGTCGTAGTAGTCATCATCATAATCATTGTAATCATCTATATCATAGGGAAATACATTTGGATTTCTTTTGTTGAAGAAAGGACATTCATAATCTGGATTCATGGGACATCTCATATATCTCAACCTTCCTCCATAAATAAATCACTACATTATATGTATCAATTCGGCGGAAGGTTAATACCATAACAAAAAAGCCTTATCATCAGCAGTAGTTTCACTCAATCTCCCTTAGACCTGCTTATGATGATAAGACTTTACGCTTTCAAATCACGCCTGATTCCAATATGGAAAATGTTTTATTATCACAATCTATTTCAGCTAATGCTCCGTAGGGCAGACACATCATAGGTTCATTGTGTCCAAAGGACATGTTGTAAACAATAGGTATATCTTTTAAGCCAAGCTCTTCTACTACCACTTTTTTAATCACTTCTTTATATTCCTCATAATACTTTTCCTGATAAGGTTTTCCCCATATAATACCCTTTGCCTTTTGCAATATTCCCTGGCTGCCGTAGTTTCTTAACCAGTATTTCAAATAAAAAGGTTCAGGAGTATCTTCAGATGTTTCAAAAAACAATATTGCATCTTCAAAAGCATCCAATGAAGGCCATAATGAAGTTCCTTTCATCATTTCCAATACTTCTATGCATCCACCGATTAAAGTTCCTTGTATCTTCCCTTCACCCTGCATAAACTCATAACCCTGATTTTTCTTCATAGTTTTGGCTATACTTCTGTTCTCTTCCAACCATTCGATGCGTTCTCCGGTCCACATTTCTGCCGGAGGAATTGTACCAATAACAGAATTATCGAAAAGTACTTTCTTCACCCAGTATTTAGTATAATCAAATATTTTTACGTTCTCCGCAAACTCTGCCAATACGGAAGGACCATAGAAGCTTGCAAGACCGGCTTTCAAGCATATAAAGTGTGTAACTGTACTATCAGAATAGCCTAAAAAAATTTTTGGATTATTTTTTATGATATCAAAATCAATATAAGGTAGCATTCTGACGCTGTCATCCCCGCCAATGCATGAAAAAATTGCTTTAATGGACTGATCAGAAAAAGCATTCATCAAATCCTCTGCTCTCTTCTCCGGATGCTTGTATATGTATTCAGAACCCTTCAGCGTATTTGACATCTCAACAACTATCAAGCCAAACTCTTCTTCCAGGCGTTTCTTCCCTAATTCATATCTCCACCTTAATTCCGGATCTCCTGCACCGCCCCATGAAAGGCTTACGGTAGCTACTTTATCACCTTTATTCAGCTTTTGGGGCTTTGTCAGTCTTAACATGCCATAACCTCCCTCGTTTTTCCGCTCATTTAACTCTTTTCCATCTATCAATGAAGCATTCCTTAACAAATTCCTTCTTGTTTAAGTATTCTCTTAGAACATCTCTTGTATATTCTGGATAATATCTCACATTGCAGTTATTGGCCAGACTGAGATAGCCTGTTCCCCTCTGAAGATAGTCAGAGGTTGCTATTCTATATGTCTTTTCTTCCTCTAATTCTTTACCATCAATCATTACTCTCAATATATTTTTTCTGTCATGCTCAATTACAACATTTTTGGATACATGAAGCCTGCCAAGATATTTTCCTCTGAATCCCGAACCTCTGCCATCTTGAAGACATACATCAGCCTGAAGTGAAAGTTCCAAGGCTTCCTTTATATATTTAGCCTTTATCTCCATATATGTAGGATTCAATGGTGATGGACTTATTTCCAGAAGTTTTTTATTTGAAACTTCTCTTTTTTTTATACCTCCGCTGATTATACCGCTGTTGATTATACTGAAATCACAAGGCACCACATCCTTAAGCCCATCTGCCAAAAGATTGGTAATAGGGTTTTCCTCAACAACATCATGCCATATATGACATTCTACTTCATAAAGAGGCGTGCTCAAAGTTTCTATGGCTATATTCTTTTGCCTTATAAGTTCATCAATAATCTCTCTATCCATAGGCAAGGACTCAATCTTGATATTTTGTCCTTTGAAATTCACAATTTTTCCTTCCACGACTTCAATATCTAATTCACCAAGGTACTCTCCATAGCTCCCTGATTGATGTATTATGGTATCATTTATCTTTTCCGCTTCTTCCATAAGAAGATGGCTATGTCCTCCAATTATTATATCAAC
>DUSG01000130.1 GCA_012842725.1 Clostridiales bacterium | reverse complement strand
CCATGCAACGCAACATAAAACACGAGTCAAGACCCAAGAGAAATACCCTAATTTCTGAGTTCTTAGATCTGAGTTCTTAGCTCTTATCACATAGTTCTTAGTTCTAATATATGGAGGTCTTCTTTATGAAAATCAAAAGGGTTTTAACTCTTTTTTTATGTTTTTTAATAATAATGTATATAATTACAGGACCTATATTGTTTAAAAAATTTAATATCACTTATGAAGGCAGCCATGAAGTTGAAACCAAGGAACCTGAATGGAAAGGAATAATAAGCTTTTGGGATTATCCAAATCTTGATACTACAAATGGCAGCAAATATGGTTGGATAAATAAGAGGATTAAGGAATTTGAGAAAAACAATCCGGGAATATACATAGATTTCAGGCCTTTGTCTGCAGAAGACGGAAGAACAATGCTTATGGCTTCAGCCAAAATTGGGGCGAACCCTGATATAGGACCTGTAGGTAGTGATGGCTTTTTTATTACTTTAGGGTTTTTGGAGCCGTTAGACCAATATTTTACCGAGGATGAGAGAAAAGATTACAAGGAACAAGCTTTGAAGGAAGTTACCTATAGGGATAGCATATATGGAATTCCTTGGGCAGCAAAGGGATACACGCTGCTTCTCAATAAAAAAATATTTGAAGAGAGAAATGTTGAATTACCTACGGAAGGTCAGTGGACCTATGATGAATTCTTAGACATTTTAAAGAAGCTGACATTCAAAAAGGGGAAAAGAGGCACCGATAATGTCTATGGAATAAATGGATATATTGATTCAGGCTGTTATAATGTTTACGGTATATTGATGAGCGATGGAGCTAGGTTTGTTGACGATTATGGAAATTATGCATTTAACGGCCCTGAAGCTTTAAAGGGTCTGAAAAAGCTATATGAATTGAAACATGTGCATAAGGTAACCCATCCGCAATTTGGAGAAATGAATAGAGAACAGGCATTATTGAGTTTTCTTCAGGGGAAATGCGCAGTATTGATGGCTGATGCATGGATGGTTCAATATATAAGAAACATGGCAGGAAAGTATAATGTTGAATTTACGGTGGCTGAATATCCTGTTGGCGATTGTGAACTGCCTGTATATATGAATAGTACATATTTAAGCTATGGTATTTTTAAACAAAGCGATCCTAATAAGATGAAGGCTTGTGTTGATTTTATCAAGTATATAACAGATAAGAGTTTTACTGAGGATTTGGTCAATTTCGGATATTTTTCCCCAAGAAAATCAGGAGATTTGCTTTATATTGAAGATGATGAAATGCATAGGATAAATCTTAGCTTAAATTATGCTGAACCTTTGCCAAAAATAAAAAATTGGTGGGAGATAGATGCTATAATACAATATAATATAAGAGAAATGTTGGTGTCTGGAAAAACTCCGGAAGAAGTGATAAGGGATGTGGAAGGACAGGTAAGAAAATATTTTGATGGCTTAAAGGATTAAATTATGAATTTTTGTCAAATAATTATATAGATAATATAGATACCTAATGCAATATATTGTATAATTAAATGAAAATTGTATTAGGTAATCGGAGGAGATATTTGTGACTGAAGAAAAAGCAAAAAAGAAAGAAAAACAACCTGTCATAGAGTATAACAATAAAAAATATCTCAGGATTCCTGTCAAAACTCATGTTATAAATAAAGACGATAATATTATCGACGTGGTGAAAAAATATACACAAGAGATAATTAAAGAAAATGATATAGTATTTATAAGCGAAAAGGTTGTAGCAATTACTCAGGGGAGGGCATATCCTGTAGATGAGATAAAGGCTAGGCCTCTGGCCAGATTTTTGTCCAGGTTTGTCACCAAAACCCCTGCAGGCATTGGTTTAGGCATACCCGAGACCATGGAGATGGCATTGAGGGAATGCGGAGTTTTAAGAATACTTTTTGCTGCAGTAGTCAGCTTTTTTGGAAAACTGATAGGAAGAAGAGGCGATTTCTACAGGATAGCAGGATATAAGGCTTCATCCATAGACGGGCCTACACCCAATACGCTTCCACCCTACAACAGATATGTGGTATTAGGACCGGAGAATCCAGACAAGGTAGCTATGGAAATAAGTGAATCAATAAAAGCTCAAGTAGCGATTGTAGATATTAATGACCTGGGAGGAAACATTTTGGGGACATCCCATAAGGAAATGGACAGAAAAAAGCTGTTAGGCATATTGAAGGATAATCCTCTTGGTCAAAGTTCCGAGCAAACTCCCATAGGGATAATCAGAGAAATCTAAGCTAAAGGGATAGTCAGAGGAGGATTAAATTTTGCAGTTAAATGAGTTATTTCCAAATGTAAAATTTGACGAACCCATGAAAAATCATATCTCTTTTAAAGTTGGCGGAAAAGCTGATATATTTTTTGAACCTGATAATGTTAGAGATTTTATTGAATTTATAAGATATGTAAAAGAAAACAACATACCTTATATTATAATGGGCAATGGAACCAATATGCTGGTTTCTGATGACGGAATAAGAGGTGCTGTTATAAAACTAGGGGATAAAATATCATCCATAGAAGTAATTGATGATTTCATCATAGCACAATGCGGAGCTAAGTTGAGTGAAGTTGCAAAGATTGCAGCAGAAAACTCACTGACTGGATTTGAATTTGCCAGTGGAATACCTGGTTCCGTAGGCGGTGCTATTGCCATGAATGCAGGTGCCTATGGGAAGGAAATGAAGGATGTAGTGGAAGAAGTAGAAGTCCTGGATTCAAATCTGGAATACAAGGTTTTAAAAAACAAAGAGATGGAATTCGGTTATAGAAAGAGTGCAGTAGAGAAGCATAATTATATTATATTGTCAGCTAAAATAAAGCTGATGAAAGGTAATAAATCGGATATAAAAGCTCTTATGCAGGAATATGATGAAAGAAGACGCAGCAAACAACCTTTGGATTTGCCTAGTGCAGGAAGCGTTTTTAAAAGACCTGAAGGATATTATGCAGGTAAGCTCATAGAAGAAGCAGGGCTGAGAGGTAAGACTATAGGTGGAGCCCAAGTCTCTGAAAAGCACTGTGGTTTCATAGTGAATAAGGGAAATGCCACTGCTGCTGATGTATATGATTTAATTAAATATATTCAAAAAACCGTATATGAAAGATTTGGGGTAGAGCTGGAAACGGAAGTGAAGCTTATAGGCAAGTTCGAGTAGTATTCGACCACAGGGCAGGATAAGCCTCTGTGGTTTTTCCATTATAATTCTTTTTAGAATACAAATAGTAATATATAATTGATATAGGGCACGAAGAGGTGTAGCAAATGATAAAACTTTTTGCCGATTATCATACACATACCATCTATAGCCATGGAACAGGTACCATATTGGACAACGTGATGGCGGCACGAAAAAAGGGACTTAAAGAGATAGCCATTACAGATCACGGTCTGAGACATTTTACATATGGTGTCAAAAGGGAGAAGCTCAAAAGGATGAGAGAAGAAGTTGACAGCATAAATGAGCGCTTCCAGGACTTTAAAGTTTTGCTGGGAATGGAGTGCAATATAATAAGCAGAGATGGAACCATAGACATAGATGATGGAGCCATGGCATATATGGATATGGTGCTGCTGGGATATCATATGTTGGTTAGGCTGAAAGGTATCTCAAGTTATTTCCATATATATGGGAAAAATTATGTGTCAAGAATCAGTAAAGCTTTAGAAGAAGAAATAAGACAGCAGAATACTGATATTATGATAAAGGCTATAACCAAGAACAAGATTGATATAATAACTCATCCTGGTGCGAGAATATCAATGGATACCGGGCGTTTGGCGGAAGCAGCGGTTAAAGTCAATACTGCATTGGAAATCAATTCAAAGAGCAATATCATGACTGTGGATTATCTGAAAGCTGCGGCTAATCATGGAGTTAAATTCGTAATCAACAGCGATGCCCATAAGCCTGAGGATGTAGGGAATTTCGGAAATGCCATAGAACTGGCAGAGTTGGCAGGACTGACTAGCGACAATATAATCAATGCTGTTAAGGAATGAACTCTGCATTGGGAGGTGATAATTTGAAATTTGTTATAATAACAGGATTGTCAGGAGCCGGTAAAAGCCAAGCTATCAAGTTCCTTGAAGATTTAGGATTTTTTTGTGTTGATAATCTGCCCCCTGCATTGATACTGAAATTTGCTGAGATATGCAGCCAAACAAGAGGAGGTATAGAGAAAGTTGCCATAGTGACTGATATAAGAGGAGGAAAATTCTTCGACCAGCTTCAATCAAGCCTGGAAGAGCTGGAGGTAGAAGGATTTAATTATGAGATTCTATTTTTGGATGCTTCTGACGAAACATTGATTAAAAGATACAAAACCAGCAGAAGGATGCATCCGCTGGCCAAAGACGGAAGGATAATAAGAGGGATTAAGGCTGAAAGAAAAAAATTGGAGGAAATAAAGAAAAAATCCAATTATATAATAGATACTACAAATATGAGCACGAAACAGCTACAGCAGGAAATAGTACATATTTTCGTAGAAGGTGGAAAAAGTGAAAAGATCATAATAAATATAATCTCTTTTGGGTTTAAATATGGAATTCCTTTGGATGCAGATCTGGTTTTTGATGTAAGATTTCTTCCCAATCCCTATTATATAGAGCCTATGAAAAAGCTCAGTGGTAATGATGAAGATGTGAGAGAATATGTTATGAGCTGGCCGGAAGCCAAAGAGTTTATGAATAAACTGATGGACATGATTGAGTTCCTTATACCTCATTATATAAAGGAGGGTAAAAGTCAACTGGTAGTAGCCATCGGTTGCACCGGAGGAAGACATCGTTCCGTTACCATGGCAAACATACTCAGTGAAAGGCTTAAGGAGAAAAATCACAGAGTTATTGTTGAGCATAGAGATATAGATGAAGAAGAAAGTTGATTGAGTTGGGGGGATATGATTTTGAATATAAAGGGGTCAAAAAAGTTGATTAAGAATGATGGATGGGCTATTGGAGGGCCTAAGATAGTTGCAATAGGAGGAGGTACCGGCCTTTCAACCATATTGAGAGGTCTTAAGGCTCATACATCAAATATTACTGCTATAGTAACAATGGCAGATGACGGCGGAGGTTCAGGCATGTTGAGGAATGATTTAGGCATGCTTCCGCCGGGAGATATAAGAAATTGCATACTTGCTTTAGCTAATACTGAGCCCATAATGGAAAAGCTCATACAATATAGATTTAAGGAAGGCGTTTTGAAAGGACAATGCTTCGGTAATCTTTTTATAGCGGCTTTAAATGATATATGCGGCAGCTTTGATAATGCAGTGAGGGAAATAAGCAATGTTTTGGCTGTTACCGGAAAAGTAGTGCCTGTAACATTGGATGATATAACCCTTTATGCTGAATTGGAGGACGGCACCATTATTAAAGGTGAGTCTCAGATACCCAAGATACAATTTAACATCAATAAGAAGATAAAAAGAGTTTTTCTAGAACCGGAAGGTTGCAGGCCTATGGAGGAAGCATTAAAGGCTATCAGAGAAGCAGATGCTATAATTATTGGACCGGGCAGTTTATATACCAGCATAATACCAAATCTCATTATAAAGGATATAGCTGAGACAATCTATGAATCTAAGGCAGTGAAAATATACGTATGCAACATAATGACACAGAAAGGTGAAACACTGGGATATACCCTGACAGATCATATTAAAGCTATAAACAGCCATGCAAAACGTGATATAATAGAGTATGTAATAGTAAATACAGGTAGTATACCTGAAGAATTTGCAATCAAATACATGGATGAATATGCAACTGCAGTGGAGATCGATTGGGAAGAGGTAAATGAAATGGGTATCAAAACTGTTGAAGGTGATTTTGTAAGGATAGATAAAGGTTATGTAAGGCATGATTATAATAAATTGTCAGAATGCATATTCACCTTACTGAACCAGAAAAGAAAAGACCATACTACCAGGTAAGGAGAGGGATGCGTTGAAGGATAATGTGATTAAAGAAATAATATCATGGATAAAACTAATCATAACTGCATTTGTTATTGCCTTTGTATTGAAAACTTTCGTTTTTCAGATTGCATATGTAAAAGGACCGTCTATGAAGCCTACACTTCATGAAGGAGAAGTATTGATTGTTTCCAAGTTGAGCTATAGGATAGGAGACCCAAAAAGAGGGGATATAGTGGTCCTGAATGATAATTTGGAACACAAAGATCTTATAAAGAGGGTCATTGGATTGCCGGGAGAGACAATAAACATCCAGGATGGTTTAGTATACATAGATGGAAACATATTGGTAGAAAATTATATAAATGCTCCCACTTATGAAAACGAGTTTGAAGAATCCATGGTGCCTGACGGCAAATATTTTGTTTTAGGGGATAATAGGCCGGAAAGCAGAGATAGCCGTTCCAGTTCCTTAGGATTTGTAGACAGAAAAAGCATTATGGGGAAAGCAATATTCAGATTATGGCCTTTGAATAAAATCGGCAGTATAAAATAAAGGTGGTGCTTAGATGTCCTTTTCGTCTAAAGTGAAAAATGAAGTTGCAAAGCTGATGGACGAAAATAAATGCTGCCAGATAGCGGAGTTATCAGCTTTGATAAAAATGAATGGGACAATACGTATTTTAGGCAAAAATAATATAGGAATAAAACTGACTACGGAGAATGCAGCAATAGCCAGAAAAATATTTTCTCTGATAAAGAGCAATTTTGATTTCAATACAAAGGTGGCAATGATAAAAAATAAGCAATTGAAAAAGAATTACAGCTACACACTGCATGTAGATTCAAATACAGCTTCTGAGGATATTCTCAGGAAGTTAATGATAGTCAGTGAGAAAGATAATGTACCAAGGATAAACAACAGAATTCCCAGCAGTATAATAAAAAACACATGCTGCAAAAGGGCTTATCTGAGAGGAGTATTTCTTGGAGGCGGTTCCATAAGCGACCCGGAAAAAACCTATCATTTGGAGATAGTCACTAACAACGAGACATATGCTAATGACATAAAAAAGCTTATTAACAGCTTTGGCCTCAATTCCAAAATAGTCCTGAGAAAAGGAAACTATGTAGTCTATCTGAAAGAAGGAGAAAATATAGTAGATTTTCTAAATATTATCGGTGCCCACAGTGCGCTGTTGAATCTGGAAAACGTCAGGATATACAAGGAAATGAGAAATAATGTCAACAGACTTGTGAACTGTGAAACTGCCAATCTGAACAAGACAGTGAATGCAGCCATGAGGCAGATTAAGAATATAGAGTATATAAAGGAACATATGGGACTGGATAAACTTCCAAAGAATCTAAGGGAGATTGCTGAGATAAGACTTCAACACCAGGAAGCCAGCCTTAAGGAATTGGGAGAAATGCTGGATCCTGTTGT
Source organism: Clostridiales bacterium (assembly GCA_012842725.1). Taxonomy (GTDB): domain Bacteria; phylum Bacillota; class Clostridia; order Lutisporales; family Lutisporaceae; genus Lutispora. The sequence goes on along the minus strand of DUSG01000130.1, from coordinate 198 downwards.
AGGCAAGTCAGGAGTGAATCATAGATTGAGAAAACTTGATGAGCTGGCAGAAGATTTGAGGAGAAAAACTCAATAGGAGGCCTCTTCATGCAGATAACCGTATCATACTCAGAGAGCTTTATAAAAGAAGAAGAGTTGAAGGCTTATAAAGATAAAATAGAACATATTCACAAGCAACTTCATAGCAAAGAACATTAT
>DUSG01000129.1 GCA_012842725.1 Clostridiales bacterium | reverse complement strand
CATGGATATGAAAAAATTTATGAACTGCAATATTTTCAATTATCAGATTTAAGTAAATTGAAAAATCAAAATATAAATGATGATTATGAAATCAGAGCTATAGAATTTGCTGAGTTAAAGAATGCAAAAGAACTTATGGGAGATGTGTACATTAACTGGCAGAACGATTTCCAATATATAGAGAAATCAGAAGGCCAGCATAATTATGGTGTTTTTGCAGACAATAAAATTATAGGTTTATTGAGTATCAATGAATACGGAAGAATAAATCTGTTATGGGTAGACAAAAAATACAGAGGCAAAAAAATTGCAACAAGCCTTCTGAGAAATGCTATTGATGAGCTGAATCTGACAAAGCTGGGCACCAGTTTTTCAAACAATCACAACCTGTTTGCTTTTTATAAAAAATTAGGGTTTGAAAAAGAAAACATAGCCCAATATGAAATGTATTTGACCCTTTGATAAATTTTCATGTTGTCATTTATTATTTTTTCTAGTATAATAACATAGTGCGAGCAACAAAACGGAGAGATGGCTGAGTTGGTCGAAGGCGCACGACTGGAAATCGTGTATACCTGCAAAAACGGGTATCGAGGGTTCGAATCCCTCTCTCTCCGCCATATGAGTGAATTCAAGGGTTACAGAGTTTAATCTGTAACCTTTTTTTATGTCATAAAATTTTCACTACTTTTCATGCCACAAACATGCCACGGGCTTTTCTTTTTTACGGTTCAAAAGGGATTTGTTAAATGAGCGATATTGTACTGTGGTCAGATTAGCGACTTTTTTCTTTTGATGTATAGGAACAATTGACATATATTTTAATACTTTATAATAGGCAGAAAACAAAACAATGCAGCAGAATTGACTGAAAAAAATCAACAGAAACGGCTATATATGAATTAAATCAGTCAAAATTTATTTATTGGAGGTGAGATGATAAATGAAAACCAATACCGGCCTTGTAGAATATGTTCAAAAAGCATTAGAGGAAAAATGGGGTTATGTATGGGGAACATATGGTTTGACGCTCACTGAGGCATTATTAAAACAGAAGCTGAAACAGTATCCCAAAGAAGTAGGAAAGTACGAAAGTTTCATTAGAAAAAACTGGCTTGGGAAGAAAACCGTAGATTGTGTTGGTCTTATAAAAGCTTATATATGGGATACGGGTAACGGAATAAAATATGATCCAAAAACAGACGTAACTGTAACCGGGATGGTAAAAGCTGCAAAAGAAAAGGGCCCTATTGATACTTTGCCGGAGATACCGGGGATTTTGGTATACAAAACAGGGCATATCGGTGTATATATTGGCGGTGGATGGGTAATCGAAGCAAGAGGGACGAAATACGGTGTAGTGAAGACACCTCTGAAAGGAACCGGATCAACACAATGGACCGGATGGTGCAAATGTCCTTTTATAGTATATGAAAAACAGGATAAAGAGATTTTGAAAATAATAGATGGATTGAAGCAAAAGGGATATATTACTGCGCCTGAATATTGGACAAAGGTACTTGAAGGCAAGGAACCTGTCAATTTGGAATATTTGAAGATATTATTGAAGCGGGTTGTAGGGTTGGTGAAAGTATAGATATGCTGAAACCCTTGTTACAAAAGGGTTTCAGCTTTTGTTTTAGATGACCAGGTAATTGCATAGAATATGGTTCGCACGACTGGAAATCGTGTATAGCTGCCTAATGGGCTTAAATGGTTTCAATCTATCTCTCTTTGCTATAAAATGTATTTGATGTCAATGCTTAGACAATTAAGGCTTTGATATTTTTATGGTGAAATACTTTTATACAACTTCATTGCTAATTTTTGTTTCAAGTAATTTTATCTGTTTTTGTATCCAATTAATAACTTCATTTTTATCTCTATTAATTGGAGCAATATGTTCCCATTTTTCAGTAAAATATTCTTCAAAAGCTTTAACTACCATGGGTTCATCAATAGATACTCGCATCGATTGTATACTTTTTAATGGTTCGTATATTTCCAACAATACAGCTTGTCTTTCTTTTATCATGCAGTAGAATTCATCATTTGTTGAAGTGCTATTGGTGAAAGCAATATAGTAATTTTCAAATTTTCTAAGCAGATTTATGATGTTACGCAAAATTTCAACAACATCTTTAACTTCTAAATCAATTAGTTTGACTCCCATATGATAATAAAAGATAAATTGTTGATGTTTTATAAGCTGCATAACAGATTCATAGCAATATATATCTTTATATTCATAGTTTTGGACATTTATTGTAAATGCGTTTAAACGTTTTTCATAGTATTCTTGTGAAGCAAGTATTTCATCATATGTAAGTCCTATGTTTTTGAGAATTTTTATATATAAGTTTTTTGGTATTATTAATGCACTGAAACAGGGTTTGTATAAAATCCTATTACCAATACTTTCTTCATTTTTAACAAAATAATTATTAAATTTCGAACAATCCTTATCAAGATAATAATTGAAAAGTGGCTGAGCACAAGTTGTAAGAAGTATATTAAAATAATTCTTTATAATATCTATAGCAACTTTTGTCGTTATAGTCTCAAGTAGTGGTGTAAATTTCGTGGAGGCTAATTGACAAAAGTAACCACGATATGATTTCTACTTTATTAGGGAAACAAAACAAAACAAATAAAGTAGAGGAGGTCATACCGTGGCT
>DUSG01000019.1 GCA_012842725.1 Clostridiales bacterium | reverse complement strand
TGTATTGCAGCATTAGGAATACCTGAAGTTACAAAGAAAGCTTCGATATGTTTATCTTTGTAAGCATCTGCAGATTCAGCAAAAGACAAATAGCTAACACTCATATCATTATAAGTAAGTCCAGTGGCATCAAATATCTGCCTTGCATTAGCTTCAACACCGCTACCTGGCGCTCCGACAGATACCTTTTTGCCTTTCATATCCTGAACATTAACTATTCCGCTTTCAGGTGATGCTACTATTTGTACAATTTCAGGATATAGTGTAGCTATACCTCTTAGATTTTCTATTTTTCCGCCTTCAAATGCTTCTATACCATTATAAGCATAATCAAGCATGTAATTTTGAACTATTGCCAATTCAGCTTCATTCTGACCAAGAAGTTTTAAGTTTTCAACTGAAGCTCCTGTGGCTTGTGCAGTTACATTCATGTTAGGAATCTTTGAATTGAAAATCTGAGCCATGGCTCCACCATATGGATAATAAGTCCCTGAAGTTCCACCTGTTGCAAGGATCATGTTTGTTTTTGCTGGTGCACATGCAGTGAATACTACAGTAAGCATCAGCATTAATGCTAATACAATAGCAAAATTCTTTTTCATAAAACCCCTCCTATTAATATTATTTCTGAACCTGCAATATGATTGTAATATTAGAGTAACATAAAGTAACAAAAAAAAACTAAAACTAACAGTATCGTTAGAAAATTAAAAAACTTCGCATATCTCAGAAGGGGTTTTCATACTGTTCCAACATAACCAATAACCTTCTAATAAATGTTTTTACATTGACTTTTCCACCAATTTTGCTTTTTCCTCTTATATAATCCATCTCATTCTTTATTTCAACATAATCAAATAAAGAGGAACTATAAAGCATATACTTTTCATTAGCATAATCTTCAATTCCCAAAGTGGCTACATTTTTCATTGCTTTTGTTATTGCTCTCCTTATCCTCATTTCCATCGCTTTACTATCAAAACTAGTGCTTCTCAAATCATTATTGACTCTCTCATTTACAATTTTAAAAAGATCAGATAATTGCATTTCTTCAAGCTCATTATTCAGTTTCTTATCTTTAATAAAAACCAAACATGTATTTATTATATCTTTACTACCCAATTCTCCAATAATTCCTATATCGGATAGAATATGATTCAAAAGCTTTTTATATTTTTCTTCATTATTGTATTCTCCGTAATTTATGTCTTTCTTTAATTGTAAGGCAGCTGATTCAATAGTTTGAAAAGTTTTCCTTAAAGTTACGTATTCTTTTACTCTTCTTATAACATTAACAACTTCAATAATATTGATTGGTTTATTAATAAAAAACTCAATGCCATTTTCATAAGCTTTGCCTATAATATCTTTTGAGCTAACCTGAGAAAGCATTATAAAAACTGTATGCATATCTAAATCCTTTATCTTTTTTACGATTGAGATTCCATCTTTCTTAGGAAGAAGTAAGTCAATAATAACTATATCAGGCCTATGGGTTATAATAATCTCTTCTCCGGTTTCTCCGTTATCTGCTTCACCTATGACCTCTCCTAAATCATACTGTTCTATAATTTTAATCAGAACGCTTCTGATACTTCTGTCATCATCAATAACAACAAAACTATGCATATAGTTACCTCCCAACAAGTATATCTTTAGCGGGAAAAACAATGGTAAATTCTTTTTCCTTTGTGTAAGAACTGATGTTTATAGTTCCATTTAAATGTTCTGTCAACATCTTTACATGAGTAAGCCCCAACCCAGTGGATACTATTCCCGTATTTGGGTCATATTTGGATGTGTAACCAGGTTCAAAAATTAATTCTTTAGCTTCTTCAGGAATCTCTTTTCCATTGTCTAGGACTCTGAAAACTACCTTATCATCATCAATCTCGCTTATGACATTAATATAAGAATTATCATCTATACAGGCTTCAACTGAATTTTGTATAAGATTGTTAAGTATAGAAATTATCATAAAATATTTGTCAGTATCAAAATCATTTTTTACTTTGAAAGTTAGTTTTATATCTTTATTAAGACCTTCTATATAATGTACAAATTGTCCCTGTATGACATTGAATATTTCACTGATTTTCATTGTATTTCCTGCTTCTCTCGTAGGAAGTATTTTTTCCATGCTTAACACTATTCTGTTGTAATCTTTTTTTATTTCGTGAATTTGTATGGACAATTCTAATGAATCAGCTTTAATCTGTTTCAAATCTTCATCTAACAATTTCTCTGCATCGTTTAATTTATTATAGATACCATAGCT
>DUSG01000128.1 GCA_012842725.1 Clostridiales bacterium | reverse complement strand
GCCATTATGGCATTATAGCTTCTTTGGCTGGAACGGCAGTGGAGATATACAGGTCTGTCCTTTGGTATTTCATCCACTCTTTCTCTTAATTGGCTCAAAGGAATGTTTACCGCATTTATCAGATGACCTCTTTCATATTCACCCTTTTCCCTTATATCGATAATATAGGCACCGCTTTCCACCAGTTCCCTTACTTTTGTCACAGGAACCTGCTTAAACACACCGTTTAATATGTTCAGCCCCACCATTGCCGCATAGTTTACTACATCCCTGGCAGTACCGAATAGAGGTGAATAACATAATTCCAACTCTTTCAAATCTTCCAATGTTCCGTCCATAGCTATCATAGCTGCAACAACGTCTATCCTTTTGTCAACAGCACCTTTGCCTATAGCCTGTGCTCCCAATATCCTGCCTGTCGGGACTTCAAACAACAACTTAAAGTGCATTGGATTGCTGTCCGGCATAAGCCCAACCTTATCCCTTGGAATGATGTATACAAAGTCATAATTGATTCCCGCTTGTTTTGCCTGCTTTTCATTAAGCCCTGTACATGCAGCGTTCATATCAAATACTTTGATGACTGAAGAGCCGATTACACCGTTGTTTTTTACAGTTATGTTGTACATATGGTCCGCAGCAGCTCTTGCCTGCCTTAACGCAGGTCCTGCCAAGGCAAGCCTTGTTGGCTTGTGAGTCAGCCTGTTATATACTTCAACGGCATCGCCTACTGCATATATATCCTTATCACTGGTCCTAAAGTTATGGTCTACTTTTATTCCTCCCGTCTCTCCGATTTCCAGACCTGCTTCTTTAGCCAGCTGGGTTTCAGGTTTTACACCTATGGCCATTACCACAGCTTCAGCTTTTAATTTTTTCCCTGACTGTAGTTCTATATGACCCTCCTCAATTTTCTTAACACCATCTTCAAGTATCAAATCAACACCGTGGTCTGTTATCTCCTTATGAAGAATTTGAACCATGTCGTAATCGAAAGGTGCCAAAACCTGATTCAAAGCTTCCACCAAAGATACGTTGAGACCTGCCAAACGCAGATTCTCTGCTACTTCCAAACCTATAAACCCTCCACCTACCACAGCTACATCCTTTACGTCGTTTTCCTTTATATATCTGTTTAAATTGTCTATATCCACCACATTCCTCACTGTAAATACATTTTTGTTGTGAACTCCTTCGATACTGTTCGGGAGGATTGGGCTTGCTCCCGGAGACAATACTAATTTGTCATAAGGTTCCTCATATTCTTTTCCCGTAACCAAATCCCTAACTGTAATGGTCTTTCTGTCCCTGTTGATTTTGGTGACTTCATTATTCACCCTTACTTCAATATTGTACATGGATTTAAAATCTTCCGGATCCAACAATACCAATGAATCCACATCTTCCACTATTCCGCTTAAATGATAAGGCAATGAGCAGTTGGAAAATGATACATGGGGCCCCTTTTCAAATATTATGATTTCTGCCGATTCATCCAGCCTTCTGGCTCTTGCAGCAGCAGAAGCCCCACCTGCAACCCCGCCTACTATTAAAATCCTTTTACCCATCGTATTCCCTCCTTATATTTCAATTTGGTACTTATTCTCTCCATTTTTTGTCATATATATTGCATCTTCCTTTGTCTTTAAAGATAATACATTTACAGGACAATTTTCAACACATGTCCCGCATTTTATACAATTTACATCATGAAACTGATTATCCTCTCCAAACTGAAGATAAGGTGTCAGTTGAAACGGACAAACCCTTGAGCATTTCCCGCAAGCCAGGCATTTGGTCTTATCTTCAATGGTAACTTTCTTTTCTGTTTTTTCTGTTATTCCTGAAATCTTCCCCAACTTATGAGTAAATTTCTGTATCGTACCCATGGGGCAGAATTGGCACCAGGTCCTTGGATTGATGAATACCGCAGCCAGCCCGCCGGTTATCAATACCATCAGGTATGTTGTAACAAATACAAAGCCCAGTTTATCAAGAAAATCATGACTTCCCCATGACTTTAGAGCATTGATTATCCTTATTGAAAAACTGAACATAAAGAATATGAAAAATCCTGTAATCATGTATTTAGATTTTAAGAATTCAGGTATCTTTCTATTTAAGCTTACAGGCATTGCAATCCTATCAAATAATGAGCCATGAGGGCAGTAGTTTCCGCACCAGTATCTTCCTGTAAAGAACGAAGTGATCATTAAACTTAACATGATTAATATGACTAATAGACCTAATTTCGGTGCCCACAGGCCACCTACTGCTACAAGTATTGTAAATAACCATCCATATCTTCTTATGCCGGTAAAAGTCCTGTTGGTTTTAATGTAGTAATTGCTCATATCACTGCACCTCCTACTATATATTATATACCTCTACCCCGTATGTGTATATTATAATATCTATGTTCATTTTTGTAAATAAAAAACACAGCAAAACAGTAATTAAACTGAATTGCTGTGAGAAGGAGGTGCCGTTGGCTACGGCATACCAATGGAACTTTTATTTCTCGTACACTTTTATACCTCTCTTTGCAAGCTCATCAACCATTTTTTCAAATCGTTTTCCAACAAATATATTCTCCGGTTCAACGATTCCTCTCATTCCGTCATCGTCATGAGCGATGATTATAGCTGCAATGGATGATGGATAGGCTGTGGTTCTTTCCATGGATGTGATGCCTATTTCCTCATCGCTGTAATCCAACAATTCATATACCTTCTGGACATATTTCCCGTCTTTCAAGCCTTTTCCTACTACATATAAATAAGTGAAATCTCTTACTCCCGGTATCTTTGCCATCAATTTATTGAGAACAGCCTCTGCCACATCTCTGGGAACCACTTCTGATCCGTTTACGTTAATAGGTTCTTTGTCAAAGAATCCTGCTTTATTAAATATCTGCATCGTCTGATAATGCCCCGGATAGCGCAATGTGTATTCTGCAGCTTTTTTAACTCCCTTTTCCAGAAGAGTCTTATTCAGGCTGTAGAGTCCGTCAGTCTTTAATGCATCCACTTCGCCATAACCGGGAATCAAGAATCTTTCAAAATTAGCAAGAGCTTCTTCCTTTTCCAATTTACCGTCCTGTATAACAGTCGGAGGAGTCAGATATAAGTCCAACAATGCTTCAACATTGAACAATACCATATAATCTAATGGTGCAACACCTCTTTTGGTGGGAAGACCGCCGCAATAGATAGCTGTTTCTTCCAGCTGGTCAAATTCATGGGCCAACTGACCGACGCATATGTTTCCGAATCCAGGTACGATTCCTAATCCGGGAACCGCCAGAACATTTGCCTTCTTTAAATCTTCGTCAAATTCATAGTGTTTTTCCCATAACCAGTAATCTGTCAAAACAGCCTTCTTATCTCTTGTCTTTGCCAGCGCTTTGTAGAATCTTTCGGTGATTTCCCAAGTATGAGGCAAACTGTTGATAATTACATCTGCTTTTGACATTAGGGTAACTGTTTCTTCTTCATTGAAAATATCGAATTTCTCTACTGTGAGATTATCATTTTTGATAAGGTTTCTGGCAATCTCCAGATTCTTATCATCAATATCCGCCAGTATAACCTGTGAACCTTCTTCAAACTGCAGAATGTCATAGGCTACAACTCTTCCCTGAAGTCCGCTTCCTAATACCAGGTATTTCATCAAAAACTCCTCCTCATTTATTTTAATATTTATGTATATCAATAATTACCGCAATAACCATGCCAAACCGAAAAGCCTGATTTTATCTTAT
>DUSG01000127.1 GCA_012842725.1 Clostridiales bacterium | reverse complement strand
CCCTTATTCAGAAAACTCGACAAAACTTTATTTGGACGGTAAACTTATAGTAATCCCGGAATCACTAGGTAAACCTTTTGATTCAGATGGTATAACGTATGTACCACTTCGTGCTATAGCCGATGCTTTAGGTATATCTGTAAAATGGATACAAGAGGAACAAGCTATAATATATGGTGACGAAATAAAATTTAGAATAGGTTCTGATTTGATGGAAGTACCTTATGGGATGGCTCTCCCATTATATGCTAAGGTGCTAGCAAAAGATGGAAGAGTATATCTTCCAATTACATTTTTCACCGAAATAACAGGACATGAAATAGCTTGGGATGAAGAAAGCGCAGGAATAAACAAAATAAAGTTAGAAGATGTAGTAAGATTAGAGGGAAATTTGTATATAGTAGACACAAATATGTTTATAGCTCCTACTTATAATGATGGATATTCGATGATAGATGTCTATAATGGCCTTGTAGGTTTTAATGAGATATCAAATGTAGGAGTTTGGACTTCAAATACAACATTACAAGAAGATATAGAGCATTTTAACAATACTATATTAAAAAATACTCTAACCAATTTTTCAGAAAACGGTGATTATTATTTAACTGCTATAGGTACTCCTTTCAAAGTATTTAGAGATGAGAATAATAATCCTGTTTTGGGTATATACCATTGGGGTTTAAATAGAAGTTCATATAAAAATTTAAAAACAATGACTACAATGAATTTAACCGCAGAGCTTTTAAGATATTATACAGGAAAAGATTCTGATGCGAAAGCCATTTGGGCGTTTACAGATTATTGTGCAAAAACAAAGACAAATCCAGTCTTTAATGAAACTTATCTATTTGGCGAAACTAAAATCAAATTTATAGACCCAGGCCGTTATGGAGTTGAAATAGTTATATTGAAACAAAAATAAATCTATGTATAGTTCACAGAAAATTGATTTTGGCAACTCTTTAGCTTATAACCTAAGAAAAATTCAACGCTTTCCAAAAGGCATCCTTGCCTTAGAAAGGTTTGGGCAGCTTCCATGCTGCCCATACGATTTTTCTAGGGATATTTCGCTAAGAGTTACTAGCAAAATCAGCAATTTGCTCACTTGCACATATGCTTATTCTTAAGTTACTGTAATTTTTTAAGATATAATCATATGCTTAGAGGAATGTTCTAAGCAAAGCAATTAATAATGTCTGTATATAAGATGCACATATTGTAACTTCATTCTATACAGTAAAATATAATGGATATATAGTAGAACATTTTTTTAAACTTTGTATGTGACTCTTTGCGAAATCCAAAACAAAGAATTCGTAAGCGCGGCAAGGAGGCCGCGCTAGGCGCAAAAATGCAAAACTTAGGGCATGGATGCCCGTTTTGCACCGTTAGAATTCTCTTTTAGATGAGCATTAGAGTTATCAAAGTTAATAACCGATGCGATATTATATATCCATTATGTTTACTGAGGTGCTTACAGTAACTTGGCATATTAGGTATGTGCTGAAGATATATTGTGGCTTTGTCAGCAGTTCTTAGCACAGAACGAGCAAAAAAAGCCGTAAGGCTGGCAAGGATGCCAGCCTAGGCATCCCTTAGACACGATGTCCTTTGGATGCCGTTAGGCTTTTTGCGAGTTCAAGCTATAGAGCTGCCAAAGCGAACTTCTATATGTGAAGCACATACCTAATATGCATGTATATATAGTATCTTTATTCTATATAGTAAAACAAAATAGATATATAACAGAGCATTTTTATTAACTTTATTAGTGACTCTTTGCAAAATCCAAAATAGAGAATTCGTAAGCGCTACGTAACTATAAAATAAGCATATGTGCAAATGAACAAAGTAAACTACACATATGCTTATACTGTTTCGTTATAGTATCAAAGTAATATCGTTTGATACGTTCTAGTGGTTTTTTGTGTTTTCAGTGGTTTCAAAATATTCTTACGGCTGAAGTTCATCATAAGGCACAATATAATCATTGACATCTTCAGAAGCCAAATACTCCTCTATTATTGCCCGGGCAATTGGAGCTGCGCCGCTTCCATATCCACCTTGGAAAACAACAGCAGCAACAGCTATTTCAGGTTTTTCATAAGGAGCAAAAGCAACAAACCAGGAATGGTCATTATAATTCTCATAATATTTTGGTTTATTAATAGGATCCGGTCTGTATTTTCCGGCTTCTGCAGTCCCAGTCTTACCAGCGACAGATACTTTGGAACCTAAGAAGTAATATCTTGCAGTTCCACCAACCTCATTGGTAACTGCAAACATACCCTCCCTTATCGCTGCCAAATCTTTAGGATCAACATTCAGTTTTTCAACAACTTCAGGCTTTTTCTCCAATTTAACTGTACCATCATATGATATCACTTTACTTACTATATAAGGTTTATATCTGATTCCTCCATTTGCAATAGTTGCTACATAGGAAGCCAACTGCAAAGGGGTAACATTGTTTAAACCTTGGCCTATAGCAGCATTTAGTACATCACCGGGACGATATCTGCTTTCCGAAATATACCATATTATTCTTTCAATATGGCTATCTTCAGTAACTCCTAGTTCTCTGATTCTGTTTCTTAATTCTCTATAGAAATTATACGTTGTTTGGTTCTGAGCAGGGCTTTCATATATCATTGCCTTTATCTTTTCCTTTGCTTCCTCATTTTGCAACTTTACCGTATATGTCAGATAACTATCTATATAACCCTCATAAAGCTTCTTCTTGTGTTTAGGTCCTTCTACCATCCCTTTAGACTCATAAGGCAGCTCTATGCCGGTATATTGGCCAAAGCCAAACATTTCCGCGTATTTTTCAAAAAGCTCTCCGCCAAGTCTCCTACCTGTTTCAAAGAAATAGTTGTTACAAGATACTTTAATTGCTTTATGCAAATTAGTTCCACCATGAACAGCTCCGCCGGAATCAGATGGAGATACCCCTGGAACACCTGTATATCTGCCTCTGCAGATAATGGATTCTTTAGAACTTATTTTGTTCTCTGTAAGTCCTGCCACAGCAGTTATCATCTTAAACGTAGAACCCGGAGGTAACGGATAAGAGATAGCATTATTGATTAACGGTTTAGGTGCATATCTATCATCTGTTGCAGGTTGTAATGAAGCCCAATCCTTACTACTGATTCCTGAAGCAAACAGATTTGGGTCAAATTTTGGTTCACTAGCCATAGCAAGTATTTCCCCAGTATTAACATCTATAGCTACAACGGCTCCTGAAAAAGTCTGAGGATATGGTTTTTTATTTCTCACTTCATCAATAGTTCTTTTCAGTGCTTCTTCAGCAACCTTCTGAAGTTTTGAGCCGATTGTCAGCACAACAGTGTCTCCAGGTATAGGTTCTATTACATCTATTGTATCTATAAGTGTTCCTTTTGCATCTACTTCTATCTGCATAGAACCATCCGTGCCCTTTAGATATTCTTCCATACTGTATTCTATGCCTGACTTTCCGATCATATCTTTAGGTGTATATCCTTTCTCCATCAATTCCTGCAAATCAGAACTTATTTTTCCCAAATATCCTAATATGTGACATGCAAAATCTCCATTGGGATAGTACCTCAGCGGTTTACTCATTATTTGAACACCTGGCAAGTATATTTTATTTTCCTCAATTATTGCCCTGGTTTCATCACTGATATTAGTTGCTATCTCAATAGGCTCGTAAGCAGGATACTTGTTCTGTTTCAGCAGATACTTTATAGCCATGATTTTTCTAGCTTGCTCTATAGTGTATTTTGATAAATCAATTTTATATTTTTCCGCAAGCTTGGTAAATACATCCCAAGCAGTGTCCTCTTCAGCAAAACCATTGTTCTTTTTCCACTTATTTTCTTCTTTTTTATAATTGTATACATATTCATCTATCTTAAAAGGCAATTCAACCTCATAATCTTCCTGCAGCATTGAATAGGCTTCAATATCAATGGCCTCTCTTGGTATATTATAATCTTCTCTCAGCTTTCTAAAAGCTTCCTCAGGTGTAGCATCAAAAGGAATGCTATATTTCTGCTTCCATTGCATCTCTTCATCTTCATAAGTAAACCTAACAGGATTTAAAAGAATAGGTATTTCGTCTTTATATTTATCACCGTTTTGTTCCAATATATTTGCTACGGTAAGTGCTATATCATTGACTGTCTCATCAGACACATTAGTTTTTAAAATACTTAAAGAATAACTTTGCTTGTTTCCTGCCAAAAGTTTGCCATATCTATCAACTATGTTGCCTCTGTTAGCTGTAATGTTGATATTCCTCGTCCTTACAGTCTCTGATCTTTGTTTATAGTAATCTCCTTTTACTATTTGCAAATCTGCCAGTTTGAAAATCATAAGAAAGAATACCATAGTTGTTACAAGTTTTATTATATTGAGTCGGTTGCTGAAATACTTCTTTAACATTATTTACCACCTAAACAAATATATTTTGTTGTCCATAAATCTTTTTTCGTCAAGTTTAAGAATCAATCGATAAGCAAATGGTCCTAATATAGCATTATAAATACTTTGAGGCAAGATTATGTTTAGAAAAGCATGTGTATAAGATATGTCTATTTTAGTAAAATACGTGATTAAGAAAAACAAATGCTGATAAATAAAAACGGCACCTAAATTAAAGACGATTGATGGTATATAACTGTCTTTAAATACATTTTCTCTTGATATCCCTATAAGATAGCCTGTGATCATATAGGAAAATGCATTTATACCTATTGTATAACCAAAAAAAGTATCCTGTAAAAAACCAGAAGCAAGCCCGATAAAAGCTCCATAACCGCTTCCACGCATTATGGCATAAGATGTAATCAGTATTATGGTGAAATCCGGCTTAATTCCGAATATTCTTGTATATTGAAAAATAGTTGATTCTAATATAAAATTGACAATAATCAAAACGCTTATAATAAAAATCCTCAAGTTTATCTCCTGCCAATTGTAAATTATAAATAATTTATATTTATTCTGCTGTATTAGCTTTTTTAATCACAAACACTTCTTCCAACCTTTTGAAATCAACAGAGGTCTTTATTTTAACGAGCTTTTGCAGCTTTCTTTCTTGTCTTTCAACGCTTTCTACTTTTCCAATATATAAGCCTTTTTCAAAAGTACTAAAATCAGATGTTATTATATCGTCACCTTTTACTATATCTGATTCAAGAGGCATTATTGCATAAAGTTCAGAATCTATACTGCCTGATACAATGCCCGTGTCCCTTGTCCTATTTACAATTATGCTAACAGAGCTCCTCTCATCAATTATGGATAAAACCTTGGAATAATTTGAACCAACTTCAATTATTCTGCCTACCAAGCCCTGTCCCGTAATAACGCTATCGTTTACTTCAATATTATGTTTTGAACCTTTATCAATAATGAAAACATCGAACCAATTCCCTGGATCTTTTCCAATAATATTCGCTCCAATATATTCATATTGAGGGTTAGCTTCCTTAAAATCCAGCAAAGCTCTTAATCTGTTATTTTCCAGTGCCATCTGATATAATTTCCTGTTTTCCTCTTTCAGCTTGGCAACTTCTTCTTTTAATCTCTCATTTTCTGACTTCAGGTTCTTTAATTCAACTAATGTTCCAAAGGAATTTTTGAAAAATTCACCTGTTTTATAAAATACTTTTTGAATCGGTGTGATAATGCTTCCTAATATCGATTCAATGGCTGTAGGTCTTGTCCTACCATCAGCCGTGGTAGCTACTGTAATTATTAATAGAAATGCAATAATTACAGTAGCTAATGTCAACTTATTTCTTAGAAACCTCATTCGGTTCACGCTCCAAATGCTATCTTCTTTGCCTATTGTTATATGGAGAATTATTAATCTGATCGAACTGTTCCAATGCTTTTCCTGCTCCCATAACCACGCAATCCAGAGGTGAATCTGCTATTTGAACAGGTATACCCGTTTCTTTTCTTAGCAAAGAATCAATCCCTCTTAATAAAGCTCCCCCTCCTGAAACCATTATTCCCCTGTCCATAATGTCAGAAGCCAGTTCAGGTGGTGTTTTTTCAAGGGTTGATTTTACACCTTCAATCATTACTTCCACTGGTTCTTTCAATGCTTCTTGTACTTCCGATGATGAAATCTTTATAGTCTTCGGAAGACCTGTCACCAAATCTCTACCTCTAACATCCATGTAATCTTCTCTATCCATAGGATAAACAGATCCAATGCTTATTTTTATCTCCTCAGCTGTCCTTAGACCTATAGCAAGATTATAGTTTCTCTTTACATAATTTACAATGGCTTCATCAAACTTATCCCCTGCTGATCTTATTGATCTGCATGTAACAATTCCGCCTAAAGATAATACAGCGATTTCAGTAGTACCGCCACCTATGTTTACTATCATACTACCGGTAGGTTCTGCTACCGGTAATCCTGCCCCTATAGCAGCAGCCAGTGGTTCTTCTATAACTTTAGCTACTTTCGCACCTGCCTGAAGAGCAGCTTCTTCAACGGCTCGTCGTTCCACTTCTGTAATACCCGATGGCACGCTTACCAATACTCTGGGCTTACCAATGGAAACATTCTTTGAAACTTGCCTTATAAAGTATTTTAACATACTTTGAGTTATATGAAAATCTGCAATTACGCCATCCTTCATAGGTCTTATAGCTACAATATTACCTGGAGTTCTTCCAATCATTTTTTTCGCTTCCTCACCTACGGCTTTTACCGTATCAGTTTCTGTATTTATCGCCACAACTGAAGGTTCTCTAATGACTATACCTTTACCTTTTAAGTATACAAGTGTATTAGCAGTTCCTAAATCTATTGCAATATCCTTTGAAAAAGCGCTAAATAACCCCATTTGTAATTTTCCTCCTCGATTAAAATAGATTTTTTTCCTTTAAACTTACATAATTTCCATTTCCTATTATTATATGGTCATAAAGTTCTATTCCCAAAATTTTACCTGCCTCATATATTCTTTTGGTTAAATCCACGTCATCCTTACTAGGATGCGGGTCTCCGCTGGGATGATTATGTACCATAATGATAGCAGCACTTGATTTTTTTACAGCAGGTATAAATATCTCTCTCGGATGGGCCAAAGAAGAACTCAAACTTCCTACAGAGATTTCTTCCACACTTATTACTTTGCATTTAATGTTCAGCAGTATTACTTTCATATGCTCCTTATTCAGATAGCGCATATCTTCCATCAACAATTCTGCAGCATCTTTAGGACATCTTATGTATATCTCATCATCTGTTTTGTATTGAGATATTCTTCTGCCTAGTTCAGCAGCTGCCATGAGTTGAGTAGCTTTAGCTAATCCTATTCCATCAATCTGGCTTAATTCTTCTACTGTTGTATTAACTAGAAACCTGAGACCATTATGTTTGGATAGAATTTTATATGCTAAATTCAATGCGCTTTGATTTTTTATTCCAGTCCTTAGTATTATTGCCAACAATTCTGCATTTGATAACGCTTTAGGTCCCATTTTATACATTTTTTCTCTGGGCCTTTCGCTTTCTGGTAGATCAGAAATAGCAACATTGTACTTAATTTCTGCCACAAAAGCCACTCCTCGTATAATATGTATTGTTAACCTAAAATCAAAACTTCCAATCAGAATTATATTTTTGAAAACAAATAACCGCTTTTACATACTTTACCAAATGCACTCATTGACACATATAATGCTTTTACTCATGGTTTAAGCACTTATACCCAAACTTTTCTAACATGACAGATAACTTATAAACAGGAAGTCCAACTACATTAAAATAGCATCCCTCTATTCTTTCCACCAAAAGAGAACCCAAGCCTTGAATGGCATATGCACCTGCTTTGTCCATAGGTTCTCCGGAATCAACATAAGCATTTATCTCATCAAGAGTCAGCTTCTTGAATTTAACTAAAGTTTCCTCGTAATCAGTCGCAATTATCATTTTAGGCGTTTTTATAACCGAAATTCCGGTTATGACACTATGAGTTGATGCACTTAGTTTTTTAAGCATCTCAACCGCATCATATCTATCCTTGGGCTTGCCCATTATCTCATTTTTATATACTATTGTATCTGCTCCGATAACCAATGCTTCATCTTTAATTTTTTTTGCAACGTTTTCAGCTTTATTCTGAGCAAATAACATTGCTAATTTATAGGGATCTGATTCTTTTTCACTTTCCTCGTAATCTGAGGATATGACTTCATATGGAATCTTAAGATGAGAAAGAATCTCTTTTCTTCTAGGAGAATTAGAAGCAAGGATTATACGCATAAATTTCACCTACAGTCTTCTGAATATTAATATAGAAATTATTATTCCCAGTATGGAAAACATGTTGATATTAAAAGTTAAGCCAAAAGTCAGTTTAAGTATTCTAAAATCATATGTATGTGGGCTGACTCCAATGCTATATCCATACTTGAGTATAGGAAGCAGATTTCCAAGTATTTCGCCAATAAATCCACCAATTACAATACCGCATAATAATATAAGCAGAAGAATCCAACCACTTTTCCCGGTATTTCTCATCATAGAAAATACACCTCTCATATACAATATTTAAACGATAAAACAAAAAATCTATTTACATAATACGCAATAATTCTATAAATTCGGTCAAAAATCCTCCATATCAGTTTATCACTAATGCTTCACAACTTCAATGATGTAAATTACTTTACATAAATATGGAAAGGCAGATACCAAGTATCCGCCTTTCCTAAAATTATCTCATTTCAATACATTTCTTTGGACATTTAATAGCACATTGACCACAACCTGTGCATTTATCTTCTAATACTTTATGCTTTTCCTTAAGTTCTCCTTCTATAGCATCAAATTTACATTGCTTTTTACAAATTGTACAACCTATGCATAATTCCTGATCTATATAAGCTTTCTTTCTTCTGCTGAAATCAGCATATATGGTCTTGGTTGGACATACTTCTGCGCAGACCATACAATTTGTGCACTTGCTGTAGTCTATCTTTGCCAGGTTGTTTTCAAAGGTCATTGCATCAAACTGACAAGCCTTAACACATTTCTGACATGCTATGCAACCAACCTTGCAAACTTCAACCACCGCTTTGCCTTTATCAGTATTTTTGCACAATACTCTAACCAGTTTTGATACAGGAACTAATTCTATTATCTTTTTCGGGCAATTTTCTATACATATTCCGCATGCTGTACATTTTTCTTCGTCCACTACTGCAACACCGTTTACCACATGTATAGCATCAAACGGACATAATCTCTCACAGGTTCCCAATCCAGTACATCCAAATCTACAACTTTTACTTCC
This sequence comes from Clostridiales bacterium, assembly GCA_012842725.1. Taxonomy (GTDB): domain Bacteria; phylum Bacillota; class Clostridia; order Lutisporales; family Lutisporaceae; genus Lutispora. The sequence goes on along the minus strand of DUSG01000127.1, from coordinate 3,904 downwards.
TCCAGCTAGTATTTCTGCTGCTTTACAATCCTGTATACCCTGATATTCATATTTTTCTTTTGCATTATCACAATCTCCGCCACAGATAACTCGAGCTACCATCCTCTCTGTCTCTTCTGCAGCAACTCCCATTATTTCAGCAACTTTTTTTGCTACATCTGCACCTCCAACAGGGCATGCATTTACAGGAGCTTTTCCGATAGCAATTGCTTCTGCTAATCCATCACATCCTGGATAACCACAACCACCACAGTTTGCTCCTGGTAAAACAGCTCTTATTTCATCTACTTTGGGGTCTGTTTCTACAGCAAACTTCTTCGATGCATAAGCAAGGACTATACCGAAAAATATTGCCAAGCCTCCAAGTGTAGCCACCGGCCATAGTATATCATTTATCAAGGTAATTCACCTCTTTCCAAAGTTTACACATTACAGCAAGCCGCTGAAACCTAAAAATGCTATTGACATCAGACTTGCAGCAATAAGAGCAATGGGAAATCCATCCAAAGCCTTAGGATAAGGAGCTGTTTCAAGTCTTTCTCTGATTCCTGCAAAAAGAACAATTGCCAGAGTGAAACCCAAAGCTCCTCCTATACCGTTGATCAAAGTCTCAATCAAGTTATAACCACTATCTATATTCAATATTGCGACACCCAATACAGCACAGTTGGTAGTTATCAATGGAAGATAAACACCTAATGCCTGATAAAGAGTAGGACTTGTCTTTTTAATAACCATTTCGACAAATTGGACAAGACCTGCAATAACCAGAATAAATGCGATAGTCTGCATATATGCGATACCTAATATATCCAATACTAATCTTTGCACAATCCAAGTTATCACGGATGCCAACGCCATGACAAAGGTAACTGCAAGACCCATTCCAACTGCAGTTTCAACTTTTTTGGAAACACCTAAAAATGGGCATATTCCCAAGAACCTGGAGAGAACAAAGTTATTTACAAATATAGCACTTAAAAGTATTATTACTAATTTCATGTTCTCGTCCCCTCCCTACGCTTTTTTAGCTGTTAATTTGTTTACTAAAGCTATAGTCAAACCGAACACCAAGAATCCTCCGGGAGGAAGTATCAATATTAAAGCAGGTTCAAAAGCTTCTCCGAATATAGGCATACCTAAGAAAGTACCTGCTCCAAAAATCTCTCTTACAGCACTAATAATCAAAAGAGCCAATGTAAAACCAATTCCCATTCCTATTCCGTCCATTATTGAATTTAATGGTGGATTTTTTGATGCAAATGATTCAGCTCTTGCCAGTATTATACAGTTAACAACTATCAAAGGAATAAATATTCCTAATGCACTGTCGAGAGCCGGAGAATAAGCTTTTATAAGCATTTGTACCGCAGTAACGAATGTTGCAATAACTACAATGTAAATTGGTATTCTTACTTCATTTGGAACTATTTTGTTGATCAAAGATATAATAAGATTGGAGCCTATCAAAACAGCCGTTGCTGCAATTCCCATTCCTATACCATTAAATACGGCAGTAGTTACAGCTAATGTAGGACATGTACCTAACACTAACCTCAATGTAGGGTTTTCTTTAATTATTCCATTTGTAAAATCCTTCCACAATTTCATTCATTTCACCCCCAAACCCTTAATTGCCTGACAATTCTTTTGCCAGATTAAGTGCCTGATTTACACCATTAGTTACAGCATTTGATGTTATTGTAGCACCTGCAATGGCGACAATCTCATTATCTTTTGGAGTGCCGCTCTTTATAACCGTTACACCCTCGTTCCAATTCTTGCCTGTAAATTGAGCTTGAAACTCAGGTTTTGTCGCATTCTGACCCAGTCCCGGTGTTTCACTGTTATTTCCGACTTTAATACCGGTTACTGTGCCTTCAGTATCTATTCCAACCATAACTTCTATCTCGCCGCCATAACCTTTTGGGGAAGTTTTAATTGCATAACCAATTATATCCCCATCTGCTTTTGCTACATAAACCTCTCTGATGCTATCATATTCGGCTTTAGATAGAAGCTCGGAAACCTCCTGTCCATCAAGCAACGTAAACTCTTGAGCCTGAGAAAGTACGCTTCTTCGAGCTTGATCGTTTGCTAAAGCAGCCTGTTCAGCTATCTTATCAGCAGTAATGTAGTTTGTAACTCCCAACACCGCTGCTGCTACTACACAAACTGCTAAAAGTATTCCTGTAAGCCTTACATAATCACGCACTTTTTTTCACCTCCCCAAATTTCCTCGGCATAGTAAATCTATCTATTAAGGGAGTGGCAACATTCATCAAAAGTATTGAATAAGATACCCCTTCCGGATATGCGCCGTAGAATCTTATAAGAGTAGTAAGGATACCTGCTCCTAGACCCATTATAATCTGACCTTTTGGAGTCATAGGGCTTGATGAATAATCAGTTGCCATGAAAATTGCTCCTAAGAATAATCCTCCTGCCAATACATGATAAACAGCAATATATGGACTGAATCCTCCAAATATAAAAGAAAGTATTGCAACGGTTCCAATATATGTTACAGGAATTGTGAAACTTATTACGCCTCTATATATCAGATAAAGTCCACCTATGAGCAATGCTAATGCAGAAGTTTCTCCTATACACCCGGCAACATTGCCTATAAATAAATCCATTAAAGAAGGTAAATTTTCCATTGTCCCTAAAGATAATGCTTCCAAAGGAGTTGCTGTACTTACAGCATCAACTCCAGGTGATACAAATGCTGAAGAAGTCATTCTTACAGGCCAGGATGCCAATAACATGGCTCTTGCCGCCAGCGCTGGGTTTATGAAATTATGTCCTAATCCGCCAAAACAATGTTTTGCTACAGCAATAGCAAATATGGCACCTATTGCTACCATCCACAACGGAGCTGTTGAGGGCACATTAAATGCTAACAATATGCCTGTTACAACTGCACTTAAATCATTTATAGTTACAGGCCTTTTCAATAATTTCTGCATCACAAACTCAGTTACCACTGCAAATACAACAGAAACTAAAGTTACAAGTAATGATCTCATTCCAAAATAGTATATCCCTGCTGCTAATGCAGGTAGCAAAGCTATGATTACATCCAGCATTATTCTTTGAGTGGTTTCTCCTGATCTAATGTGAGGAGAAGAAGTTACTCTAAACATTGTGTTTTCCAACATTATACCTCCCATCACTTGGACTGCGCTTTTTTACGCTTTGCCATAATTTCTCTTTTTGCAACCCTGATAGAATCAACCAAAGGTCTCTTTGCAGGGCAAATAAAAGAGCAGGAGCCACACTCTATGCAGTCCAAAGCATTTACTTCTTCGGCCTTATCAAACCTATCCAGTAATGAATAATTGCTTATCATGAACGGCATAAGGTTTATAGGGCATACATTTACGCATTTACCGCATCTGATGCAATTTGACGGTTCAGGCAGTTTTGCTTCTTCTTCTGTCAAAACCAATATACCTGATGTTCCTTTTATTACAGGAATATCTATGGAAAACTGAGCGATACCCATCATAGGACCGCCTGCGATCACTTTTCCTACTTTTCCATTAAATCCACCGCATTGTTCGATTACATCTCTAAAGGATGTCCCAATTTTAACAAGCAGATTTTGAGGGTTCTTTACGCCTTTTCCGGTTACAGTTACGATTCTCTGAATCAAAGGCATACCTGTTTTGATGGCTTCTGCTATTGCAGCAGCCGTTCCTACGTTGTTTACAACTACACCTACGTCTGCAGGTAATCCTCCGGAAGGTACTTCTCTTCCTGTACATGCATAAATAAGCTGTTTCTCCGCACCTTGAGGATATTTAGTCTTAAGAGCAACAACTTCTATACCTTTTTCATCTTTAGCTGCGTTGTATACTGCTTCCAATGCATCAGGCTTATTGTTTTCAATTCCTAT
>DUSG01000126.1 GCA_012842725.1 Clostridiales bacterium | reverse complement strand
TGCAGTTTTCAGGGTGCAAATATATCCGGTGACAATAACGGAGAGGCCACACCTGTTCCCATACCGAACACAGAAGTTAAGCTCTCCAGTGCCGATGGTACTAGGACCGAGAGGTCCTGGGAGAGTAGGTCGTCGCCGGGTTTTTTATTTTTTTGTTTTTGGAACTACGAATTTTGTATTGTTCTTAGATACTATAGAAAATAAGAATAAGCATATGTGCAGTTTACAAAGGAATTGATTTTGGTAACTCTATAGCTCATATCCCAAGAAAAATCTAACGCCTTCCAAAAGGCATCCTTGCCTTAGGAAGACTTTGGGCAGCATCCGTGCTGCCCATACGATTTTTCTAAGGATATTTCGCTAAGAGTTACCAGCAAAATCAATAATTTGTTCACTTGCACATATGCTTATTCTCTAGTTACTGCAGTTTTCTAAGATACAGTGTAATAAGAATAGGAGAACGATACAGTAACTTGGCATATTAGGTATGTGCTGAAGATATATTGTGAGTTTTGCCATCAGTTCTTAGGGCAGAACGAACTAAAAAAGCCGTAAGGCTGGCAAGGATGCCAGCCTAGGCATCCTTTAGACACGGATGTCCTTTGGATGCCGTTAGGCTTTTTGTGAGTTCAAGCTATAGAACTGCCAAAGCGAACTTCTATATCTGAAGCACATACCTAATATGAATGTATATACTGTAACTTTATTCAATACAGTAAAACATAATGGATATATAATAGAGCATTTTTATTAACTTTGTTAGTGACTCTTTGCGAAATCTAAATAGAGAATTCGTAAGCGCAACATGGATGTTGCGCTAGGCGCAAAATGCTAAGCTTAGGGCAAGGATGCCCGTTTTGCGCCGTTAGAATTCTCTTTTAGATGAGCATTAGAGTCACCAAAGTTAATAACTTATGCGATATTATATATCCATTATGTTTCCTAAGGTAGCTACAGTAACTTTACATATTAGATAAGTGCTGAAGATATATTATGAGCTTTGTCAGCAGTTCTTAGCGAAGGACGAATTAAAATAGCCATAAGGTTGGCAGGGATGTCTTTTAAACACCCTAGAGGGATACCCGGACTACACGTAGCGCGTAACACGTGACGAGACGGGATAGGAATACCTTAGGCTGCGCATTCTTCCTCTTGTGTCCTCCATACCCATATAGTAAAATATATGAAGGGGGTTTTATCATAATGACAATAATAGGGCTTGTACTATTAATTTTAGGTGGTTTAGCGGCAATTAATCCGGAAGCTGCCTGGAAATGGGAAGTAGGTTGGAAGGTAAAAGATGCTGAGCCCAGTGATGCATATTTATTATTTGCCAGAATAAGCGGCATAATAATATGTATTGTTGGATTGGTGTTCATATTTTCTTGGTAAAATTATAGAGTGCAGGTGATAAATTTGAAAAATCTTTTTGAAAAAGGATTAAGCTTTAGAAGTTTTATGTTGAATGTAGACGATGAAAATAAGAATAAATTTATGAAGTATTATATTCCGATGGAAATAGATCCTGAAATAAAAAATAAGATAACTTCTATAAAAGAAGAATTAAACATATTGGGCGTTGTTGAACCATGGTGTCCTGATTGCCATATTAATCTTTCTCTCTTGGAGAAAATGATCAGCTATAATGACTACATAACTCTTAAACTGGTTACCCGAGATGACGTAAAAGACGAGTTGGATGAATATAAGGTAGATGGTAAGATAAAAGTTCCAACCTTTATAGTAATGGATAAGGATTTTAATATAAAAGGTGCTTTTATAGAGAAGATTGATATGGTTAAAAATGCCGACATAGAAACTCTTGAAGGTTCTAAAATAAATATGAAATATAAAGCAGGAAAGCTGGTAAATGAGACTGCCGAGGAATTATTAAAAATTATGATTGGCGCTTAATGGCGCTAATTTTTTTCCTTAAATTGATATGTTAAACAAAGATACACAGAGTAAATCATGTCAAAAATACGCTAAATTTATTAAAATAGTACCAAAGTCATTTTGTAGCATAAATAAGCATATGATACAATATATTGTGTATTGGATAGGACGATACACTATAGATTGTTGAGGAGGCTGAATTTTGAATGATATCGGAGAACGGTCTTAAGGTACTGGAAAGGCGATATTTAGCGAAAAATGAAAAAGGTGAAGTAATCGAAACACCTGAAGGATTATTTAGAAGAGTTTCTTCATTTATAGCCAGCGCAGACAAGATTTTTGAACCGGATAAAGATACCAGCGAACTTGAAAAAAAGTTTTATGATATCATGACTAATCTGGATTTTTTACCGAATTCACCTACTTTGATGAATGCAGGTAGGGAATTGGGTCAGTTGTCTGCTTGCTTTGTGCTTCCGGTGGAAGATTCCATGGAAGGTATTTTTGATGCCATCAAATATGCTGCAATTATACATAAAAGCGGCGGCGGAACGGGTTTTAGTTTTAGCCGTCTGAGAAGTAAAGGTTCCTCCGTCAATTCTACAGGTGGAGTAGCTTCAGGTCCGGTAAGTTTCATGAAAGTCTTTAATTCTGCAACTGAGGCTGTTAAGCAGGGTGGCGTAAGAAGAGGAGCCAATATGGGCATCTTGAGAGTAGATCACCCGGATATACTTGAATTCATTCAATGTAAAAAGAATGACGGTGAGATTACTAATTTCAATATAAGCGTTGGAATAACCGAAAAATTCATGGAAGCTGTAGAGAAAGATGAAGAGTACGAATTGGTAGAGCCTCATACAAAAGAAGTTAAAGGAGAGTTGAAAGCCAGAGAAGTATTTGATCTTATTGTTGATATGGCATGGAATAATGGGGAACCCGGAATTATATTTTTAGATAGAATGAACAGGGATAATGTAGTACCTGAATTGGGAGAAATTGAGAGCACTAATCCGTGTGGCGAACAGCCTCTGTTGCCTTTCGAATCTTGCAATCTTGGTTCCATAAATCTTGTTAATTGCTTAAAGGAAAAGAACGGCAAATATCAAATAGATTTTGAGAAATTAGGAGATTTGGTAGATACAGCAGTACACTTTTTAGATAACGTAATAGAAGTAAATAAATATCCTCTTAAAGTTATAGAGGAAATGACAAAGAAAACCCGAAAGATAGGTCTGGGAGTTATGGGTTTTGCTGATATGCTTATAAAACTTGGCATCCCATATGACTCAGAAGAAGCAATAAACACTGCAGATAAAGTTATGAAATTTATAAATGAAAGGTCGAAAAAAGCTTCAGCAGAGTTAGCTAAAGTAAGAGGCACTTTCCCGGCTTATGGGATAAGCACATATGCAAAAAAAGGTATGAAGCTTAGAAATGCTACAACTACTACAATAGCTCCAACGGGTACCATATCAATAATTGCAGGGGTATCCAGCGGAATAGAACCGCTGTTTGCCGTATCTTTTGTAAGGAATGTCATGGATAACGATGAATTGCCTGAAGTAAATCCTCTTTTTGAGAAGGTAGCAAAAGAAAGAGGATTCTACAGCGTGGATTTGATGAGAAAGATAGCTAGAATGGGCTCAGTAAAGCACATTGAAGAGATTCCTGAAGATGTAAGAAGAGTGTTTGTAACGGCTCATGATATAGAACCAATTTGGCATATAAGAATGCAGGCTACATTCCAAAAACATACGGACAATGCGGTATCCAAAACCGTTAACTTTAGAAAAGAAGCCACAAAAGAAGATGTAAGACAGGTTTACATGCTGGCATATAAACTAGGATGTAAAGGCGTAACCATATACAGAGATGGAAGCCGTGAATCTCAAGTATTGAATATAGGTTCTGTTAATAAGGATGGAAATAAACCGCAAGAACAAAATGAAAATGAATCAAAGTATTTGAAGGCACGGGTCAGACCAGATGTAACCTTTGGTATAACAGAAAAAATTAAGATAGGTTGTGGGAATTTATATGTGACAGTAAATTCCGATGAAAAAGGAATTTGCGAAGTGTTTACAAACCTGGGAAGAGCCGGAGGATGTCCGTCCCAATCAGAAGCAACCAGCAGATTGATATCAATAGCTTTAAGAGCAGGGGTGGATATTAAAGAGATAATTGAGCAATTGAGAGGTATAAGATGCCATTCGACTTTAAGGCAGAAAGGGCTTAAAGTATTGTCCTGCCCGGATGCAATAGGAAGGACACTTGAGAAAGTGTTGAACATGCAGGTAGAGGTCAAGGATGTAGAAACTATAGAAGAATTGACTACCGCCATTGAAGAGAGCAATTTAGGCTGCGGAGGAAATTGTTCATTATGCAGCACTCAATGCAGCCACAGTACTGTAGCTATTGAAGAAACCTCTGCAACTGTTGAGAAGGATCTAAACCTGTCAACTATAAAATACTGTCCGGAATGTGGTTTCAAAGTGCAGCATGAAGGCGGATGCATGATTTGCAGAAATTGCGGTTTTTCCAAATGCAGCTAATAAGCTAAAGAATAATAATTGATTTTCAAGCATAGTTTCTAGTTGTTGGAAACTATGCTTGAATTTTTTTAGTTTATTTAAGAATAGCAGGTACTAACAGTTTAACAGCTTTTATACTTAAGTTTTTTATCTAGAATGGAAAATAAAAAAACTAGATTTAAGCAAAGAAATGGAGAATTATTATTAATTAATAATATATATTGATTATATCGCCTTATATGGCCTTTGGCTGATTAGAATATCTTGATGCATTATAGTATAATCAGCATGTAATGAATTTTTGAAAGAAAATTAATTATATATAGGAGGGGTTTAGTAATATGAAGAAGTTTGTATGTACTATATGCGGATATGTTTATGAGGGAGAGGAAGCTCCAGATTTCTGCCCACAATGCAAAGCAACAAAGGATAAATTCACAGAGCAAAAGGCCGGAGAACTTCAATGGGCAGATGAACATAGAATCGGTGTAGCAAAAGATGTAGATCCTGAGATTATAGAAGGCTTAAGAGCAAACTTCATGGGAGAATGCACAGAGGTAGGCATGTATCTTGCCATGAGCCGTCAGGCAGATAGAGAAGGTTATCCGGAAATAGCTGAAGCATACAAGAGAATCGCTTTTGAGGAAGCAGAGCATGCAGCTAAGTTTGCAGAGTTATTAGGAGAAGTTGTTGTTGCTGATACCAAGAAGAATCTTGAGATGAGAGTTGAAGCTGAGTATGGTGCTTGCAGCGGCAAGAAGGAATTAGCAACTAAGGCAAAGCAGCTTAACTTAGATGCAATACATGATACCGTACACGAAATGTGCAAAGATGAAGCTAGACACGGTAAGGCATTCAAGGGATTGCTCGAGAGGTATTTTGGAAAATAATAATATAGTATAATAGATAATAAAGCCCTTAACAGTACATAAACTGTTGAGGGCTTTATAATTTATAGGCTCTTTGTCAATTGTTGGGGTGGGAATCTTAAAGATTCCTGCCCTTAACTCGTTTTATGAGCATTTTAGTGTTATCTAGGTGATAATGATGTTTTTTTGCACACTTAATAAGCCAACTCTCG
>DUSG01000125.1 GCA_012842725.1 Clostridiales bacterium | reverse complement strand
GCATGTCTTTTATCAGACACATCTGTCCATTGGTTTTCCTTAACTTCATCTTCCAGCCAATATCCTTCTACAACCCTGGAAGGTATTCCTGCAGCTCTGCACAATGCAGTAAATAAAGTTGCATATTCATCGCATACTCCTCTTCCGGTAATAAAGCCGCTTAAAGCCCCTTTATTAGCAAATCTAGGATCTGTATCATATTTTATATGTAAGTTTACAAAATCATATATCTTTTTTGCTTTCTCAACAACAGTACCCGTTGATGCAAGTTCCAACGCTTTTGCCCTTATCCCAGGATTATTGCTTTCAATCTTTTCTGCATGCAAAACATACTTTGAATTAAAAGGATCTCGCAGAAATTCGCTATAATCCGCTTTTAAGCCATAAATACTTTTATCAAATGAAATTCCTCCATTTAGTATTTCTCTCTCCACCACTACTTTAATCTTTTGTCCAGGCTTCAGTGTTTCAACATTAATGGTAGCATATGTGTTACCCCAATCATCCGTAAATAGAGAAGAAGGAAATGGATATATGTCAAAATCATAATTCTTTTGATATGCCGAATCCCCACCTGAACCTGCAAGAACTCTTATATTTAATTTATGGACATCATTTATTCCATCATTTATGATTTCATAACTATTTCTTACAAGAAAATATCTTTCATCTAGAAGATTATAAGAGTCAGCATAGGCAAAAGAAAAAATTAAAATAAATATTATAACAAAAAAAGTAATCTTTCTATAAGCTTTCATATTTAAACCCCCAATATGTACATACATATATAGATTATAACATTATATCTATATGTAAATATGTTAAAAATATATTACATAAAAATGGTTACTTTCGCATCCTGAATAACTTCCCTGGACGGCAGTCCTCTATTGTGTAATAAAGGCATGTTTTTCTTCACAATAAAAAACGGCTTCCGCCGCTTATGCTTATATATTTAAAAATTTAGATGCAATCATAAAATATACAGATAGAGCCAGTGCGTCAACAATAGTAGTTATCAATGGACCTGCCATAATAGCTGGATCAAGACGCATCTTTTTAGCTGCTATTGGTAGTGTGCTTCCTATCATCTTGGCAATTATTACAGTTAACAATAAGCTTATACATACCATAGCAGCAATCGTTATATCTATATGTTCGAGAAAAACAAGCCTTGCAAAGTTAACTAAAGCCAGTATGAATCCTGCTATCAAGCCAACTTGTATTTCCTTTATAAAAACTTTCAAAGCATCAGAAGTTTTTATTTCCCCTAAAGCCATACCTCTTATTATTAGAGTAGAAGCTTGAGATCCTGCATTCCCTCCTGTATCCATTATCATGGGTATAAAAGCAGTCAATACTACCACGGATTGAAGTAATTCATTATATTTTTTAATTATGTTTCCAGCAAAAGTAGCAGAAATCATCAAAACTAAAAGCCATACAATCCTATGTTTTGCCAATACTATAGGACTAGTTTTTAGATATTCTTCTTCCAAAGGCTGCATAGCCGCCATTTTGTGAAGGTCTTCTGTATTTTCCTGCTCTATAATATCAACTATATCATCTATAGTCACTATTCCTACAAGTCTATGCTCATTGTCCACTACCGGAAGAACTGTTAAATCATATTTTTTAAATAAATCTGCAGCGGTTTCCTGATCATCCAATGTATGAGCACATATAACATCTTCATTCATTATGTCTCCAACTATGGTATTTTCATCCGCTAAAATAAGCTTTCTTATGGAGATAACTCCTTCAAGTTTTCTTGTGTTGTCTATAACATAACAAGTATTTATGGTTTCCTTATCCATTCCCGTTGCTCTTATATGGTCCAATGCTTCCTTTACCGTCATCTGCTTCTTCAGATCAACAAACTCTATGGTCAT
>DUSG01000124.1 GCA_012842725.1 Clostridiales bacterium | reverse complement strand
CGACAGGCCATTGACGGAGATACGGCTCAGGTAGGACCACAATTGGCAGAAAATCTGGATCTTCCTCAGATAACATATGTGACTCACCTAGAAATAAACGGCAATGAAGTAAGAGCACATAGAGCATTAGAGGATGGATATCAGGTGCTTAGCACAAAGATGCCTTGTCTGCTGACAGCCATCAAGGAATTGAATGAACCAAGATATCCAAGTATTAAAGGTATATTTGAAGCTTATGGTGAAAAACAGGTTGAAGTATGGAGTGCAAAAGATTTCGATATAAACCTTAACGAAACCGGACTAAACAGTTCTCCTACCAACGTAAGGCAAACATTTACTCCAAGCCCTAAGGGACAGGGAATGATTTTGGAAGGAAGCGGTAGAGACACTGTTCAGGAACTGCTTTTCAAACTTAGTGAAAAGCACTTAATATAAGGAGGCGAATGGAATGAGCGTTTTAATAATAAAGGAAAAATGCAGAGGTTGCAGATTATGCGTAAAGGTATGTCCATTTGATGCCATAAAGATGGAAGACGGCAAAGCCGTTATAGATTATGATAAATGCACCAACTGCGGAGCTTGCGAAGCTTCCTGCAAATTTGAGGCCATATTGGTTGAGAGGGAAGAGAAAGAGGAAGCTAATGATTTATCTGCATATAAAGGTGTATGGGTTTTTGCAGAGCAAAGACAGGGCAAACTGATGTTTACTTCCCTTGAATTGCTGGGAGAAGGGAGAAAACTTGCAGATAAATTGGGCGTAGAATTATCGGCATTGTTGCTGGGATATGAAGTTGACGATATATGTCAGGAACTTATATATTATGGCGCTGACAAAGTAATATATGCCGAGCATAAACTATTGCAAAATTACACCACCGATGGTTATACTAAAGTTATAACAGACCTTGTCAATGAGAGAAAACCTGAAATAATGCTGATAGGAGCTACTAATATAGGAAGAGACTTGGCTCCGAGGGTTGCTGCAAGATTGAACACAGGACTCACTGCTGACTGTACAAAATTGGATATTGATGAAGAGCAGAAAATCCTTCTTCAGACCAGACCGGCTTTTGGAGGAAATATCATGGCTACCATAGTAACTCCAAAACACAGGCCACAGATGGCAACCGTAAGACCCGGTGTTATGAAGAAGATGGAGAAGGATGAAACAAGAAAAGGCATCATAGAAAAAGTTGAAGCTCAGCTGAGCGATGAAGATTTAAGGGTTAAAGTTGAACAAGTTGTCAAATCCGCAAAACAGACAGTAAACCTTGTGGAAGCCGAGTACATTGTCTCCGGCGGAAGGGGATTGGGAGGACCTGAAGGCTTTAAACTTTTGGAGGAATTGGCAAACGCTTTAGGTGGTGTTGTAGGTTCATCCCGTGCTGCAGTAGATGCGGGATGGATTTCCCACGACCACCAGGTAGGTCAGACAGGTAAGACTGTAAGACCAAAAGTTTATATTGCCTGTGGAATATCCGGAGCAATACAGCATTTGGCAGGTATGCAGAACAGCGATTGCATTATAGCCATCAACAAGAATCCTGATGCCCCAATCTTTTCCGTTGCCGATTATGGAATAGTGGGTGACCTTTACAAAGTAGTTCCTATGCTCATTGAAGAGGTGAAAAAGTTAAAAGAACAAAAATAAAGGAGGGCCCTCTGTGGATTACAATTATCTGACATTGACCCAGGAGGACAACGTGGGAATTATAACCATCAGCAGGCCGAAGGCTTTAAACGCTCTCAATACGGCAGTGTTGAAGGAACTCAACGATGCCATAGACGAGATGGATAAGAAAAAGGATGTGTACGTGATCGTGCTGACAGGAGAGGGAAAAGCCTTTGTTGCAGGAGCTGACATTGCAGAGATGAAAGACATGACTCCGGAAGAGGCAAAGGAATTTAGCCGCATGGGGTCAGAAATCTTCAGAAAGATTGAGACTATCAGCAAGCCGGTTATTGCAGCAGTCAATGGATATGCTCTCGGAGGAGGTTGCGAACTTGCCATGGCATGTGACATAATAATAGCCAGCGAGCAGGCAAAGTTTGGTCAGCCTGAAGTAGGCCTGGGTATAATTCCTGGATTCAGCGGCACTCAGAGGTTACCGAGAGTTGTAGGAACAAAGGTAGCTAAAGAACTGATATTTACCGGAAGCACCATTACAGCAGAAGAAGCCTTGAGGATAGGGCTTGTCAATAAAGTGGTTCCACATGATGCATGTTTGCAGACAGCCATAGATATGGGCAAGACAATAGCGTCTAAAGGACAAATAGCAGTAAGAAATGCCAAAATTGCAATAAATCGTGGCATTGAGACTGATATCGATGAAGGCATAAATATAGAAATTGAAATGTTTGCCGCATGTTTTGCAAATGTAGACCAAAAAGAGGGCATGACAGCATTTTTAGAAAAACGAAAACCCAATTTCAAAAATTAACGGAGGTGCATCAGATGAAAGTATTTGTATTGGGATCCGGAACCATGGGTACTGGAATCGTTCAGACCTTTGCTCAGGCTGGTATTGAAGTTACAATGAGAGAGAGAACCCCAGGCAAAGGAATGAATGTAATTGTCAAGTCACTCCAAAAGTTAGTAGAGAAAGGCAAAATGACTGAAGAAGACAAAGATAAAATCTTGGGAAATATCAAATCAGTCCAGGATCTTGAAGCAGCTAAAGATGCAGATTTAATCATTGAAGCTGCTGCAGAAGACCTTAATGTGAAAAAAGAGCTATTTGCTGAGCTTGATAAAATATGCAAGCCTGAAGCTATTCTGGCAACAAATACTTCGTCATTATCCATAACAGAAATTGCAAGTGTTACTAGCAGACCTGACAAGGTAATCGGAATGCACTTTTTCAATCCTGTACCATTGATGAAACTGGTAGAAGTAATAAAAGGTATAGCCACATCCCAGGAAACCAGGGATAAGGTATTTGAGATAGCAGAAAAGGTAGGCAAGAAACCTATAGAAGTAGAAGAAGCACCGGGTTTTGTCGTAAACAGAATACTTATACCTATGATAAATGAAGCAGTAGGAATATTGGCAGAAGGCATAGCCAAGGCAGAAGACATAGACGAAGCCATGAAACTTGGCGCAAATCATCCTATGGGACCATTGGCTCTGGCAGACCTTATAGGAAACGATGTTTGCCTTGCTATTATGGAAGTATTGTATAATGAATTTGGCGATCCAAAATATAGACCTCATCCATTGTTGAGGAAGATGGTAAGAGGAAATCTGTTAGGTAGAAAGACCGGCAAAGGATTCTACGACTACAGCAAGTAATAACATGAGCCACGGGTGAGACATCGGGGACGGTTCTCCATGTCTCACCTTTTTTGGAAGCGTGTGAGACACAGAGAACCGTCCCTAGTGTCTCACTTGGTGTCTTAGAAGGAGGTGGAGATATGAATATTGCATTAATAGGATGCGGTGGAGTAGGAAAAGCTTTAATCCAGTTGCTGCAGGAGAAGGAAAAGCAGTTGATGACACAGGGGCTTAATATAGCTTTAAAATATGTTTTGAGCAGCAAAGGTGGAGTGTATAATCCAAATGGGATAGACAAAGCGGATTTTTTCGAATTTGTTTCTCTGGAAAGAAACGTATCCATATATCCTAAGGGTGGCAACCCAAACTTGTCCATAGAGGACATTATATCCAATAAGGATATTGATATGCTCATAGAGCTTACTCCAACCAACAAAGATACGGGAGAGCCCGGACTCAGCCATATTACGCAGGCTCTGGAAAGCGGAATCCATGTTGTTACAGGAAATAAGGGACCTGTAGTTCTGGCATATAAGAAGCTGAAAAATATAGCCAAGGACAATGGTGTCCAATTGGGCATAGGTTGCACTACCGGTGGTGCTTTACCTTCAATAAATGCCGGTTTCATGGATCTGGCAGGTTCAGAAATACTCTCTATAGAAGGAATACTAAATGGAACCACCAACTTTATCATACAACTGATGGAAGAAAAGGGTATAAATTATAATGAAGCGCTGAAAACGGCACAGGATTTGGGTATTGCGGAAAGGGACCCGTCTTATGACATAGAGGGATGGGATACTGCCATAAAGATGCTTATCCTTGTCAATGTGCTAATGGGTGAAGAAAAAACCCTCAAAGATGTTAAAATATCAGGAATTACCGGTATAACTCAAAAGGACATATTCAATGCCAAAACGAGAGGCAGAAAGCTGAAATTAATAGGCAAAGCTGTAAGAGACGGAGAAAAACTCGACATGTCCGTTGTATTGGAGGAGATAGATTCATCTCATCCTCTTTACGGAGTAGATGGGAAAAACAAAGGCGTTAGATATGTTACTGATACTTTGGGAGATTTAACGATAATTGGGGGAGCTTCCGGCACCAAAGCAGCAGCCGCTTCCATATTGAGAGATATAATCAATATACATAAAGGATATAAGTTTGTATAGACTTATAATCTTTCAATTTGAAAACAAACAATACTGTGCTAGAATGGCATGTATATCTTTGCACTGGTTATGCATTTTGACAGGGCTACTGCTTGCCTTTGGAAAAGTTTTAATGGTGCCAAACGGTCATCCTTGACCTTTGCTTCGCAAATAATGGCACCTAAGCTGGCCTCCATGCCGGCTTTACAGACTTTTCATCAAAGCCTGCGCAGAGACCTGTTGCTAAAATGCATAAATGTGCACCGATATAAATTGCCATTCTACTTTATAACCCTTTGTCTACTGTCCTAAAGGATATAAGTTTGTATGGACTTATAACCTTTATATATTGCAAAACCCATTAAAGGCTGGTAAAATGTTTATTATTATATACACATGTTCTTATTATACAAACAATAACATAACACAAGATTAGGATTGGAGGAAGTACATATGAGAAAAAAAGTCAAAGTAGCCTTAATGGGTTTTGGAACTGTTGGCACTGGGACTTATAAGATATTGACGGAAAACAGAGAGCTAATTGCCAATCAGGTAGGGGCAGATGTAGAAGTTGTAAAAATCCTGGTAAGGGATATGAACAGAAAGAGGCTCATTGAAGCACCTGAACATCTGTTTACATCCAATGCCGACGATATATTGGAAAACCCTGATGTGGATATCGTTGTGGAGCTTATGGGAGGTCTGGAACCGGCATTTTCATATATAATGAAAGCTTTAGACAGGGGTAAACATGTGGTTACAGCCAATAAAGAGATTATGGCTAAAAAAGGCAGAGAAATTCTGTCTAAGGCAGATGAAAATGGTTTAAGTTTATGTTTTGAAGCAAGTGTTTGCGGTGGCATACCAATTATCCGTGCTTTGAAAAATTCATTGGCTACAGACAGGATAAAAAAGATAATGGGAATAGTCAATGGAACCACCAATTATATTTTGACAAAGATGTCCCAGGATGGCAGCAAATATGAAGATGCCCTGAGAGAAGCTCAGGATTTGGGTTATGCAGAGGCTGATCCAACAGCGGATGTGGAAGGATTCGATGCTGCGTACAAAATGGCCATATTATCATCCATAGGGTTTCATACAAAGGTAGATATAGATAAAGTAAAAAGAGAAGGCATATCCCAAATAAGCCGGTTGGATATTGAATACGGGAATGAATTGGGTTGGACAATAAAACTGCTGGGCATCGCACAGGATGTGGACGGTAAACTGGAAATAAGCGTAAGCCCTGTCATGCTTCCTAAGGCGCATCCTTTGGCCGGGGTAATGGGAGTAAATAATGCTGTATTCATATATTCAGAGGCAGCAGGAGAGTTAATGTTTTATGGACCCGGCGCAGGGCAGACGGCTACCGGCAACTCTGTAGCAGCGGATATAATGGCTATAGCTTCACAGATTGTAATGAATAATAATATGCGCCCCAATTGCAGTTGTTTTACTGATAGAGATTATGTAGATGAAATGAAGACCGGTTATTATACAAGAATGAATGTGATAAATAAGCCGGGGGTTCTGGCTAAAATTGCTACCGTATTTGGAAACTTTGGGGTAAGCATAGAATCTGTGCTTCAGAAAAAGACAGAAGGAGATAAAGCAGAAATTGTGTGGATTACCGCAAGAGTAGGAGAGAATAGTTTCAAGAAAGCCATAGAGGTTATAGAATCTCTGGATGTGGTAAACGGCATATCAAGCATTATTCGTGTTGAAGATAATGGATATTGTTAATTTTTTTAAATATGCTATAATTATTTATCGTGATTATAATGATTAGGAGAAGTTAAAATGACGGAAATGAATTCAAGCGTATTGGAAGCAAAACGATTAAAAGCTTATGCAGAATTACTTTTTGTAGCTTTCAGTTGGGCTTTAGCGACTATTATAATTAAAAAGCACATAGGAGATATACCATCATATCATCTTTTGATGGGCAGATTCGTAATAGGAACCATCTTTGTTTTTGCTTTACAACCCAGCAATGTGGTGAGAATAAAAAAACAGGATTTAAAAATAGGTATCCCTTTAGGAATTCTGGTTTTTGGTTCTTATGCATTTGGTGTTATTTGTCTGAATTATACCAGTGCATCAAAATCTGCATTTTTAGTATCTTTATCTGTATTATTCATACCTTTGGCAGAAACAATAAGGAAGAAGATGTTACCTTCCAAATGGATAGTGATAAGTGTTGTGTTGTCTCTGGCAGGTATGGTATTGATTTCCGGAATAAACGGTACGGGTTTCAATTACGGGGATGCATTGGCAATAGCTTCTTCGATAGTCTATACCATGTATGTATTGGCTTTGGACAGGCACGGGAAAAATATAGAAGATACATTGCTTACCCTCATTCAACTTATTGTAGTTTCAGTATGTTGCATTATTGCTGCTGTTTTTGTTGAAGGATTCAGTTTGGAATATATTAAGAATGGCTTGATTCCCATCATAATAATAGGAGTTTTATGTACCGGCATGACAACATTATTTCAGACCAGGGCACAGAAGGTGGCCAGCCCTGAAAGCGCAGGTATACTATTCTTAGGTGAACCGTTATTTACGTTGATAATGTCTTATTTCATTCTCAAAGAAACAATTCTTTTCAAAGGATTGATAGGTGCAGGTCTCATTCTTTCATCCTTGGTGATAGCGGTATTGAAAAAGGTTTAGGAGGGTTTTACCCTCCTATTTTGTTTTACGTCCTTCCAAACCTTAACTTTGCATTGCTCATTAAAGCAGTTTTCAATAGCCCTGCTCTGGTCTTCCAGATTGTCAGGATCGTAATTTTCGGGGAAATAATAAGCATTGTATTCCCTCTCAATTATAGGATAATCAGCTCCATTATATGTTTTGTCGATTATATTCTGCTCTATTGCGTTTGATTTGTTTGTAAACTTATCTTTATCCATGTTTTCACTCCTTAACCGTATTTGCTTATTCATATGTTTGACTTAAGTTACTATGTTTTTTTCATAATATAATTCATTATGCAGAATATTATACAGAGAACCCGCTTTAAACCTTTTATGTGGTGTTGTAACAGCTTGTGCAATCACTTTAGTTGTTATAAAATAGAAGAATAAAATAAGCCGAGTATAATTTTGGAGGTTAAGATGAACAATCTTTTGAACAATCTGAACAAACAGCAGAGAGAAGCGGTAGAACATACGGAAGGACCGTTGCTTATATTGGCCGGTGCAGGTTCAGGAAAGACCAGAGTGCTTACCCATAGAATTGCGTATCTGATAAATGTGAAAAACGTTAATCCATCCAATATTCTGGCCATTACATTTACCAACAAGGCTGCAAAAGAGATGAAGGAAAGGGTCGAGAGCCTTCTGGAGTTCTCCTATGATATGTGGGTATCTACCTTTCATTCTGCATGCGCCAGAATTCTTAGGATGGAGATTGAGAAGCTTGAAGGCTATAAAAGGAATTTCATAATATTTGATACGGATGATCAGGTAAGGCTTATAAAAGAGTGCTTAAAAGAGCTTAATTATAATGAAAAGAATTTTCCACCCAAAGAGGTATTATCTACCATATCCAGAGCAAAAGATAAGCTTATAGGTCCGGACAAGTTTTTCGATAGATATGGAAGAGATTTTAGAACCAAAAAGATAGCTGATATTTATTCACTTTATCAGAAAAAGCTTATGGCCAACAATGCATTGGATTTTGACGATATATTGTTCAAGACTGTAGAACTTTTTCAATACCGTCCTGATGTGCTGGAGCATTATCAGCAGAAGTTTAAATACATAATGGTAGATGAGTATCAGGATACAAATTATTGTCAATATATGTTGGTTAATCTACTGGCCAAAAATCACAGAAATCTCTGTGTTGTCGGGGATGATGACCAGAGCATTTACAGCTGGAGAGGTGCTGACATAGGAAATATATTGAATTTTGAAAAGGATTTTCCTGATGCAAAAGTTATAAAGCTAGAACAAAATTACCGTTCTACCCAGACAATACTGGACGCGGCTAACAGCGTCATAAGCAACAATTTTGGAAGGAAGAAAAAAAGGCTTTGGACGGATAACGGTGAAGGTAAGCCTATAGTGTATTATAAAGCCATGGATGAAAGAGACGAGGCAGACTTTATCATAGAACAGATAGACAGAATGGCTTTTCAGGAGCAAAGGAGCCTTAATAATTTTGCCATACTATACAGGACCAATACTCAGTCCCGTGTACTTGAAGAAATGTGCATGGCTAGAGGAATACCATATAAAATTGTAGGTGGTTTCCGATTCTATGATAGGGCGGAAGTCAAGGATGTAATAGCTTACCTAAGGGTTATACAGAATCCGGAAGGGGATTTAAGCCTTAAAAGAATCATAAATGTTCCGAAAAGAGGAATAGGGAAGGCTACCATAAATGCACTGGAAGCTTATGCTGCTGAACAAGGCGTTTCATTTTATGAAAGTCTGCTTATGGCTGACAACATCGACGGAATAGATAAGAAGGCAAAGGGTAAAATAAAGGAGTTTCTGAGGCTTATTGCAGAATTGATGAGCATAGCGGA
Organism: Clostridiales bacterium; assembly: GCA_012842725.1. Classification (GTDB taxonomy): domain Bacteria; phylum Bacillota; class Clostridia; order Lutisporales; family Lutisporaceae; genus Lutispora. The sequence continues at coordinate 14,589 of DUSG01000124.1, read as the reverse complement.
AGAGGAACCGGCGTCTGAGGTAATAAACCAAGTAATTATAAGAAGCGGATATCTGGAAGAATTGGAGAAAGGTGATGAAGAAGACCAAGAAAGAAGTAAGAATATTAAAGAACTGATATCTGCCGCACTGGAATATGAGGAAAAGAATGAAGATACTTCTCTCGGAGGATTTCTAGAGAATATGGCATTGATGTCAGATATTGACGGGTTGGATGAGAGACGTGAAGGCATAACCATGATGACTTTGCACAGCGCTAAGGGGTTGGAGTTTCCTGTGGTGTTTATCTGTGGTTTGGAAGAAGGGCTTTTTCCGACACAGAGAGCTTATTTCGATGAATATCAACTGGAGGAAGAAAGAAGGCTCATGTATGTGGGGATTACAAGAGCCAAGGAGAAACTGTTCCTCACTTCAGCTTTTGAAAGGACACTGTATGGCTCAACGTCGTATACTATGGAATCAAGATTCCTGAAAGAGATATCAAAGGAATTGATGATCAGAGTTTAGCTGCTGGCCGCTGGCTTCTGGCCACTGGCTTCTAGCTTCTGGCCTCTAGCCTCTGGTTACTGGCTGCTGGCAATTATTTAAAATTGTGGTTTATAGTTTATAAAAATACTGAGTTCTGAGTTCTGAGCTCTGAGTTCTAAGTTTTGAGCTCTGAGTTCTGAGCTCAGACGAAATAGGAATACCCGAGGCAACGCAACAGTTCATAGGAAAGGAGGAAACGTATGGACGATGCCAAAAAGAGAATAGATGAACTCATCGAAATAATAAATCATCATAATTATTTATATTATGTCCTTGACAGTCCTGAGATAAGCGATTATGAATACGATATGCTTATGAAAGAACTCATAGACTTGGAGAAAGCTTATCCTGAGTATTTAAGGTCTGATTCTCCTTCGCAGAAAGTCGGCGGAGAGGTATTAAAAGGTTTCAATGAAGTCATTCACACCACTCAAAAGCTGAGCCTTGGTAATGTATTTGATGAAGGTGATATAAGGGATTTTGATAACAGAGTGAAGCGAAGCCTTGACCTTGATGAAGTTGAATATGTGGTGGAGCTGAAGATAGACGGTTTGACTGTTGTACTGAAATATGAAAAAGGCGTATTTGTTCAAGGAGCTACAAGAGGGGATGGTATTAGAGGTGAAGATGTTACTGCAAATCTCAAAACCATAAAATCACTTCCCCTAAGGCTCAAAGAACCGGTAGATTTGGAAGTCAGAGGAGAGGTTTTCATATCCAAGAAGGATTTTGAAAAGCTCAATGCGCAAAGGGAAGAAATGGACGAGCCCTTATTTGCCAATCCGAGAAATGCAGCAGCCGGTTCTTTAAGACAACTGGATACTTCAATAACCGCCAAAAGGCCTTTGGATATTTTCATATTTAATGTTGAATCCATATCTGGCAAAAACTTTCAAACCCACGTGGAATCTTTGGAATATCTTAAGAGAATAGGTTTCAAAATCAGCCCTTACCTGGTTATATGCAGAAACTGGCAGGAAATATATAAGCAATGTATCAGATGGGCTGATGAGCGAGGAAAACTGAGCTATGAAATAGACGGGCTGGTTATAAAAGTAAATGACCTAAGGTATAGGGACATATTAGGCAATACGACAAAGGCTCCAAGATGGGCAGTGGCTTATAAATTCCCTCCGGAAAAGAAGAAAACAAGGCTTAAAGATATAATACTGCAGGTAGGCCGTACAGGAGTTATAACTCCTACAGCTATATTAGAGCCTGTCAGAATTGCAGGTTCTGTGGTAGGAAGAGCCACATTACATAATGAGGATTTTATCAAAGAAAAAGATATTATGATCGGAGATATGGTCATTCTTCAAAAAGCTGGAGATATAATACCGGAGATAGTGGAAGTTGTAAAATCTGAAAGGGACGGAACCCAAAAGCCTTTTGAAATGCCGAAACATTGTCCTGCATGCGGTTCGGAAGTCATGAGAATAGACGGGGAAGTGGCTGTGAGATGTACCAATGCTTCCTGCCCTGCTCAACTGAGAAGATCCATAATCCACTTCGTTTCAAGGGATGCCATGAGTATTGAAGGCTTGGGACCGCAAAACATAACAGTTTTATTGGATAAAGGATTCATCAAAGACGCTGCGGATTTGTATCTTCTAAAGGATAGAAGGGAAGAATTAATAAAAGTGGAGAGAATGGGAGAGAAATCCGTAGATAATTTGCTGAATGCCATAGAAAAATCCAAGTTGAACGGTCTTGACAGACTATTATTCGGTTTGGGAATAAGAATGATAGGACAGAGAGCTTCCAGAGTTTTGGCAGAAACCTTCGGAAGCATGGATAGATTGATGAAAGCAACGTATGAAGAGCTTATATCCGTGGAAGATATTGGAGATAAAATGGCTGAAAGCATATTGGCATTTTTCAGGGTGAAAGAAAACCTGGCTTTGATTGACAAACTAAAAAAACTTGGCGTCAATATGGAAGCAGAAAAAAAGACTATAATTGAAAATAAGCATTTTAAAGGCAAAACCTTTGTGCTTACGGGAGCTTTAACGGATTTTACCCGCGATAGGGCTAAAGAGATAATAGAAGGTTTCGGAGGAAAAGTTTCATCCAGTGTAAGCAAGAAGACGGATTATGTGCTGGCCGGTGAGGATGCGGGTTCTAAATTGCAAAAAGCCAATGAATTAGGTATAACAATTATAGATGAGGATACCTTTAAAAAATGGATAGAGGGGCGAGAATGATATGGTTGAAAAAAATGAATTGCTGAAGATGGCATCAATTGCAAAACTTAAAATGACGGAAGAAGAAGCAGAAACCATAGTAAAAAAGTTTAATGTAGTTCTTGGTACTGCCAGCTTGTTTAATGAACTGGATTTGGAAGATGTGGAGCCTTCGTACAATATCAATAGTGTAACAAACGTAATGAGAGAAGATATACCGAAAGAATCTTTTGAAAGAGAGATCATGCTGGCAAATGCACCTGAAAAATTATATGGCTGCATAAAGGTAAGCAAGATAATAGAATAGGAAGAGGTGAACACATTGAATTTATACAGCCTTACTCTGCACGAGATAAGAGATAAGATGAGGAACGGAGAAATTAGTTCCAAAGAGGTATTGGACAGCGTCTACAAGCGTATTGAGGAAGTTGAAGACAAGATAGGAGCGTATTTAACTCTAACAAAAGATTACGCATATGAGGTTGCCGAATCCATTGACAGGAGACGGCTTAAGGGAGAAGAGCTAGGAGATTTGGCAGGAATCCCTGTGGCCGTTAAAGATAATATTTCCACTAAAGGCATAAAGACTACCTGTGCATCAAAAATGTTGGAAAACTATGTTCCGCCTTTTGATGCTCATGTAATTGAGAAACTGAAAGATGCAGGAGCAATTATTATTGGAAAGACCAATTTAGACGAATTTGCCATGGGACACTCAACAGAGAATTCAGCTTTCAAAATAACAAAAAATCCCTGGGATTTGGAAAGAGTTCCGGGCGGTTCCAGCGGTGGTTCAGCTGCTGCGGTTGCAGCCGATGAAGCTTATTTTTCTTTAGGATCAGATACGGGGGGTTCCATAAGACAGCCGGCTGCAATGTGTGGAATAGTAGGATTCAAGCCAACCTATGGGGCAGTATCCAGGTATGGTTTAGTGGCATTTGCTTCTTCCTTTGATCAGATAGGTCCTTTTGCAAAGGATGTGGAAGATTGCGCAATCATACTTAATTATTTGTACGGTCATGATGAAAGGGATTCCACATCTTTGCCTGCAGAGTATGAGGATTTTAAAGCAGCTTTAAATAAGGATATTAAAGGCATGAAGATCGGATTGCCTAAAGAATATTTTGCCGAAGGTATTGATCCTGAAATTAAAGATTTGGTATTGAATGGGGTAAAAGTTTTGGAAAATTTGGGAGCTCATGTGGAAGAAATAAGTCTACCTCATACTAAGTATGCTGTCCCGGTATATTATATTATTACTTCCGCAGAGGCATTTTCCAATCTGGCAAGATTTGACGGTGTAAGATATGGATATAGAACGAAAGAATACAAGGATTTAGAAGAGCTATATGTGAACAGCAGAAGTGAAGGTTTTGGAAAAGAAGTCAAGTTTAGAATATTGCTGGGAACTTATTCACTAACCTCTGAGAATTATGATTATTATCATAAAAGAGCTTTGAAGGTAAGAAGGCTTATAAGACAGGAGTTTGATGAAGCATTCAATAAATATGATGTACTTATTTCTCCTTCTTATCCTATCGTAGCTACCAAATTTGGAGAACAGTCTGAGAATGTGTCCATAGCATATATGTCAGATATATGCACTGTTCCTATAAATATTGCGGGTATACCTGCAATGTCCATACCTTGCGGATTTTCCAAAGGATTGCCTGTAGGCATGCAGATTATGAGCAAAGCTATGGGAGAGGCTGCTATAATAAAAGTTGCCCATGCTTTTGAAAGAAACACGGATTATAATAAGAAAAAACCTAGTTTGTAAGGCGGTGAGAGTTATGAACTTTGAAACCATAATAGGACTGGAAGTTCACGCAGAGCTGAAGACAAAAACCAAAGCTTTTTGCAGTTGCATAAATGAATTTGGAGGAGAAGTAAATACCAATTGTTGTCCTGTTTGTATGGGTTATCCCGGTGCGTTGCCGGTATTGAACAAAAAGCTTGTAGAGTATGCGGTAAGGGCTGGATTGGCTCTTAATTGCGAAATATCATTGTTCAGCAAAACCGATAGAAAGAACTATTTCTATCCTGATTTGCCGAAAGCTTTCCAGATTTCTCAGTATGACATACCTTTGTGCAAAAACGGCAGCTTAAAAATAGAAGTGGATGGTAAGGAAAAAGTTATCGGAATTACAAGGATACATATAGAAGAAGATGCAGGAAAAATGCTTCATGGTACTGAATCAGAAGATTATTCTCTGGTTGACTTCAACAGAAGCGGAGTACCTTTGATAGAAATAGTATCTGAGCCTGATTTGAGAAGCCCTTTGGAAGCAAGATTATACTTGGAAAAACTGAAAGGTATATTGGAGTATCTTGAAATATCGGATTGCAAAATGCAGGAAGGTTCATTAAGATGCGATGCCAATATATCTGTAAGGCCTGTAGGTCAGAAAGAATTTGGCGTTAAGACTGAAATAAAGAATATGAATTCCCTGAAAGCTTTACAAAGAGCTTTGGAATATGAAGAAGAAAGGCATAAAAGAATTCTTACGGAAGGCGGGACTATCGTTCAGGAAACAAGAAGATGGGATGAAGCAAAGGGAATTACCGTATCTATGAGAACAAAAGGACAGGCCGATGATTACAGATATTTCCCTGAACCTGATTTAGTACCTATTGTGTTGGAGAAGGAATGGATAGAAAGCATAAGAAAGGATTTGCCTGAGCTTCCGGATGAAAAGAGAAAGAGATTTGTGAAAGAGTATGGAATTCCTGAATACGATGCATCTATTTTGACGCTGACTAAAGAATTATCCAACTTTTTCGAAGCATGTGCCAAAGGTCATAAGAATCCAAAAGCCGTAAGCAATTGGGTTATGGGAGAAGTTCTGAGGGTAATGAAAGAAAAAGATATAGAATTAAAAGAGCTCAATATAAAACCTCAATCCTTAGGACGACTTATAGACTTGGTAGATGAAGGAGTGTTAAGCAACACCGGTGCGAAACAGGTCTTTGAAGAGATGTATAAAACCGGTGAAGAGCCTGAGGTATTGGTAGATAGATTGGGATTAAGGCAGATAAGCGATGAAGGTGCTATAATTGAGCTGGTAAAAAAGGTTCTTGAGGAAAATCAGAAATCCGTTGAAGATTATAAGAAAGGCAAGACCAATGCTTTAGGATATCTTGTAGGTCAGTGCATGAAGGCGTCAAAGGGCAAAGCAAATCCGCAGCTTATTAATAAAATATTAAAGGATTTGTTGTCTTAAGATGAAAAAAGCAGCATAGAAATATAATTAAAAATAACCTAATTATTGGCAAATAATAAGCATGATTTTATATTTATCTTATATTAAAATTATAAGAATGAGAAAGCAAAAAAATCTTTAGCGTGTTAAAATATTGATTTTTAAGGTTTACAACATATATAAAGTATAAAGGAATATGGTTTAAATATTTTATAAGTATAAAATATATTGAAAATTTCTTGCCGTTCGTGTAATATAAATGTAATGAAAAATTTAATCAGGCTGTAGTACAGCAATGCTGTATCTACATAGAATTATCAAATTTTGGTGCAAATGCGCACTAAGAAAATAAAAAAGGGGGATGAATTAATGAGAAGGTCACTAAAATTGATGCTCGCAATGCTGCTTGTGCTAAGTATGGTGCTGACAGCATGCGGACCAAAGGCTCCTGCACAAGAACCAACTCCAGGTGAAGAACCTGCAGCAGGAGAAAAGGTGTTGAGATTTGCAATTGGAGCAGAGCCTCCAGCACTTGATCAACAGATAGCTACAGATACTTATGCTATCATGTTGGGTAACCATCTCTATGAAGGTCTTGTAAGAGTTCATGACGGACAAATTCAACCAGGCATGGCAGAATCCTGGGAAATCTCTGATGATGGTCTTGTTTATACTTTCCATCTGAGAGATGCTCTATGGAGCGACGGCAAACCGGTTACAGCTCATGATTTCGAGTATGCTATCAAGAGATTGTTAGATCCTGCTACAGCTTCAGAGTATGCTTATCAGGGATATTACGTTAAGAACGGTGAAGCATACAACAAGGGAGAAATCACAGATCCTTCTATGATTGGAGTTAAGGCATTAGATGATAAGACCTTGGAAATCACATTGGAAAATCCAACAGGTTACTTCTTGTCCCTGACAAACTTCATATCCTTGTTCCCGGTAAGAAAGGATTTCGTTGAAGCTCAAGGTCAGGCTTATGCTTCTGAACCAGATAAAATCCTTTACAACGGTCCATTTATCTTGACTGAATGGATTCATGAAGCTAGCCTTGTTCTTGAAAAGAATCCAAACTATTGGAATAAAGATGCTATAAAAATAGACAGAGTAGAAATCGCAATTGTTTCAGATTCCAATACAGCAATGGGAATGTATGAAGCTGGAGATCTTGATTTCGTTGCGATTCCTGCAGCAAGAGTACAGGAATTTGTAGATAAAGGCGAAGCTAAATTCTACTATGACGGTGCAGAATTCTACTTCCAGTTCAATGTAAACGGAAAAACTCCTCAAACTGGCAAGTTCTTAGGAAATGCTAATTTCAGAAAAGCATTGGGCTTTGCTGTAGACAGACAGAACTTTGTTGATGCTGTTTTGAAGAATGGTTCAGACCCGGCTACAAGATATGTATTACCACTCTTGTCCGGAGTAAACGATACATTTGCTAAGGAATATCCTTATGAATTCTATCCAAAGAACGCTGACGTAGAAAAAGCAAAAGAATTATTGAATAAAGCTTTAGAGGAAATCGGAGCTACAGCTGATCAGATTCCTACATTCGAATATCTGACAGACGATTCAGATACTGCCAGAACATCAGCAGAAGCTATCCAGGATATGTTAAAACGTAACCTTGGTATAAATATTGAAATCAAACAGGTACCATTTAAGCAAAGACTTGAACTTATGACTGCTGAAGATTATGACATAGTATTCGCTGGTTGGGGCCCAGACTATGACGATCCATTGACTTACCTTGATCTATGGGTAATCGGCGGCGGAAACAACGATACCGGTTGGGAAGATCAGACCTATACTGATATGATCAACTACATCAGAACAGCTTCTGATTTGAAGGCAAGAGCAGACAAGATGTTCGAAGCAGAAAAATACTTGCTTGAAAACGGTCCTATAGTTCCAATTTACTTCAGAAGAAGAGCATGGACACATGTTGATGGACTGACAGGATTAGTAAGAAACTTCATAGGTGCTGATCCAGACTTCACATACGCTGATATCACAAGATAATGGAAAAATAAAATAGTTATATAATACGAGAGACAAAGGTATATGGTCAACCACCATATACCTTTGTCCCGTATTTGAGATAAAATTTCTTAAAATAATCACAGTTATTTCATAAAAAATTCACAAATTAAGTTTGGAGGTGCCTATATTTGGTCAGGTACATTATAAAAAGATTCATTGTCTCAATCATAACGGTATGGATTTTGGTAACATTGACATTTTTCCTGGTAAGAGCGTTGCCTGGAGATCCATTCTTGAGCGAAAAGATTACACCGGAGATAAAAGCTAACATGATGAGGTATTATGGATTGGACAAACCTCTGCCGGTACAGTATGCCACATATATGTCCAATTTGTTAAAAGGTGACATGGGTTATTCACTACGATATAAAAACAGAACTGTAAATGCTATAATTGCAGATGCTTTTCCGGCCTCTGCAGAGTTAGGTATTCGTTCTTTAATCTTTTCTGTTACTGTCGGACTTATTCTTGGTATTATTGCAGCCCTTAATCATAATAAAGGATGGGATTATGCCAGCATGGTTATTGCCGTAATTGGTGTTTCCGTACCCAGCTTTATTGTCGGGGCGTTAATACAATATCTGTTTGGTATTAAATGGAAGATACTTCCTGTTGCTCAGTGGAAGAGCTTTGCTCATACAATAATGCCTACATTCGCATTAGGTTTAGGTACATTAGCTTTGATTGCAAGACTTATGCGTACCAGCATGTTGGAGGTTGTAGGTCAAGATTATATAAAGACAGCTAAAGCAAAAGGATTGTCTCCTTTTCAGGTTACTGTTAAGCATCAGATAAGAAATGCTATCCTGCCTGTAGTTACAGTAATGGGGCCTTTGGTAGCCACACTTCTCACAGGTACTTTCGTGGTAGAGCAGATATTTGCTATTCCCGGTTTGGGACGACACTATGTGTTGAGCATACAAAATCTAGATTATACCATGGTTATGGGATTGACAATATTCTATGGAGCTTTCCTGGTATTTATGAACTTCCTGGTGGATATAGCCTATGGATTGGTTGATCCCAGAATCAGAGTAGGCAAGTAAGAAAGGAGCCGACTATATGGAAATAAGCAAGGAAAAATTCAGGCATGTTGGAATAAATGAAGAAGAAAGTCAGGCTATAGTAAGACCTAGTATCACTTATTGGCAGGATGCATGGAGAAGATTGAAAAAGAATAAAACAGCCATGATTGGACTTGTTGTAATAATTATTATGACTATAATGGCAATTATAGGACCTATGATGGTGCCATATGTGCACAGTGATACTGACTTATCAAATACGGAACAGCCACCAAGCAGGGAGCATTGGTTTGGAACTGATGATTTGGGTAGAGATTTATGGGCCCGCGTATGGGTAGGAGCGCGTGTATCTCTGTTTATAGGCTTGATGGCTGCATTGTTGGATACGCTGATTGGTGTAGTAATAGGCGGTATATCAGGTTTTTATGGCGGCAAATTGGATATGATTTTAATGCGTTTCATAGACGTTATGATAGCCATACCAGGAATGATATTTATAATCCTTATAATGGTTATAGTTGGTTCCGGTGTGGTTCCGATCATAATCTCTTTTGCAATAACCGGTTGGCTTGGTATGGCCAGATTGGTTAGAGGACAAATATTACAGCTTAAGGAGCAGGAATTCGTACTGGCAGCCAGAACATTGGGTGCCAGCTCATCCAGATTGATATTCAGACATCTAATACCCAATACTTTAGGTGTTATTATAGTAAGCTTGACCATGAGAATACCAAGTGCCATATTTACGGAAGCCTTCCTCAGCTTTATAGGATTAGGAGTTAAACCTCCGATGTCAAGTTGGGGGCAGCTAGCATCATCCGGCGCGGCAGTATTAAGGGTATATCCATATAGATTGTTTATTCCGGCGTTTTTCATAAGCATCACAATGCTTTCACTGAATTTATTCGGTGATGGATTGAGAGACGCTCTGGATCCTAGATTGAGGAAGTAGGAGGTGTGGTAAATGGAGAGAGAGAAAATTTTAGAAGTCAAAGATTTGCATGTTTCTTTTGACACTTATGCCGGCGAAGTCAAGGCTGTAAGAGGTGTGTCATTTCATTTAAACAGAGCTGAAGCAATAGCAATAGTTGGTGAATCCGGCTGCGGTAAAAGCGTAACAGCCCAATCCATTATGAAGCTTATTCCTATGCCTCCGGGAAGGATCAAGAGCGGTAATATCATATTCAACGGTGTTGATATAACCAATTATTCAGATAAACAGATGGAAGCCATAAGAGGTTCTGAAATAAGTATGATATTCCAGGACCCTATGACATCATTGAATCCGACGATGATGGTCGGTAAGCAGATTGCAGAAGGCCTCATAAAACATGAACGTTTGGGGAAAAAAGAAGCTATGGAAAAAGCAGTGGAAATGCTTAAACTGGTTGGCATCCCGAATCCTGAAAAAAGAGCTAAACAGTATCCTCATGAATTCAGTGGTGGTATGAGGCAGAGAGCAATGATAGCAATAGCTTTGGCATGTAATCCAAAACTGCTTATTGCCGACGAACCTACAACTGCTCTTGACGTTACGATACAGGCTCAGATTCTGGATTTGATGAGAGAATTGAAAGCCAAGCTTGATACTTCAATAATATTGATTACTCACGACCTTGGTGTCGTAGCAGGAATGGCGGAAAGAATCATAGTAATGTATGCAGGGGTAGTGGTAGAAAGCGGTACAGTGGAAGATATATTCTATAATCCTCAACATCCATATACATGGGGACTTTTGAAATCAGTACCAAGGCTTGATGCTGAAACTAAGGAACATCTGGTACCGATTACCGGAACGCCTCCGGATCTTTTTGCTCCACCGAAAGGATGTGCTTTTGCACCTAGATGCAAGTATGCTATGGAGATTTGCTATGAAATGCCTCCGGAAAACATGGAGTACAATAAAGATCACTATGCAGCTTGCTGGTTAGGCCATCCTTATGCACCACAGGTTGAAAGACCTGTTATAGGAAGAGGGGTGAAATAATGGAAGCAAAAAAACTGATAGAGGTTAAAGATTTAAAGAAATACTTCCATGTAGGCGGAGGCGGAGTATTAAAGGCTGTTGACGATTTGAACTTTTTCATCAGAGAAGGAGAAACTCTTGGCCTTGTTGGAGAATCAGGCTGTGGTAAGTCGACAGCCGGCAGAACCATCATAAGGCTGTATGATGCTACCGGCGGCGAAGTATTATTCGACGGCATGAATGTTCATAAACTGGATAAAAACAAAGCAAAGGAATTTACCAAAAAAGCACAGATGATATTCCAAGACCCTTATGCTTCTCTTGACCCAAGAATGACAGTAGGAGATATAATCGGAGAAGGAATAGATATTCATAATTTATATAAAGGTAAGGAAAGAATGGAAAGAATATATGAGCTATTGGCTACCGTAGGACTTAACAGGGAACATGCCAATAGATTCCCTCATGAGTTTTCAGGCGGTCAGAGGCAAAGAATAGGTATTGCAAGGGCATTGGCCGTGGAACCTCAATTTATTGTATGCGATGAGCCTATATCCGCTCTTGATGTTTCCATTCAGGCTCAGGTTGTTAACTTGCTGATAAAGTTACAGCATGAAAAGAAACTCACTTATCTTTTCATTGCTCACGATTTAAGCATGGTAAAACATATTTCTGACAGAGTTGGAGTCATGTATTTAGGCACATTGGTTGAGCTGGCATCCAGCACTGAACTGTATAAGAGACCGATTCATCCTTATACTCAGGCTCTTATGTCAGCTATACCGATAGCTGACCCGGATGTAGAGAGATCAAGAAAGAGAATTCTACTGGAAGGGGATGTGCCAAGCCCAATAAATCCACCTCCGGGATGCAGATTTAAGGCAAGATGCAGATATGCTACTGATATATGTTCAAAGGAGATGCCTGAATTTAGGGAAATAGGCAAAGATCATTTTGTGGCATGCCATAATGTATAGATTTCAGGGCTATGAACTAAGAACTAAGATGCTAGGGTAGTGCTCTGGGGTCAATTTTGGGCGCAATATATGTAAGTACAGGGAATGGTGAAAAACCATTCCCTACTTTAATCCATAATTTATATATAAACCGAGGGGATTCTGTATGAAAAAAAGAAAATTTTTACCTGTTATTTTTACAATATTGATTATCCTTGCTATTTTTTCTTTTCACACTATTCAGAATCTGAAGCATCTAACTTCTTCGCCTTCGGACAAATGGGCAAGAGAATTGTATATAGATAAGACTCCCTATAAAAAGATTGTAAGTTTAGAAATGAATGAAGAAGATATATGGATACTGACTGCCAAGAAAGACAGATTTACTAAAACAACATTAAAGAGGGACAAAGCGGAAATCAAGGAGACCGAAGATATCATCATTCCAAATGCGGCTTTAAACAAACTGGTTAAATACCAAATTATAGAGCCATATATTTTTTGGACGGAAAACTATGAGCTGTATGCTTCAAAGAAAGGAAATGACAATACCTATGAAGAGAAAAGCCTTATATTAGATAAAGTCAAAGATTTTCAGGCCTTGTCTTTAGGAAATAATATTTTTCTTGCAGTAGCTAATGAAGAAGGGCTCAGATATTTTATGGCTGATGATGAAGTGGTACACCAAATTGGAGAGGTATATGACTTTGAAGAGCCTGTTTATGTATCAGCAGCCGTAGATGACGCAGGTATATTACACACTGCTGCTATAAGGAAAATATCCCCTATGGAAAAAGAGATAATATATTTGAATTTTTCAAATGGTGAATGGACATTTATTGCACGCAAGGTGGAGAATGTCCAGATTTCGACTGAAAGTATAGGAAACTTGGAAATAGGACTTGACAATGATTATGCCTACATTTTTTACGAAAACAGTGTCTGGAATAAGGACGGTCAAACAGCAAAAACCTTTTATGCTGCAGTTCCTTTAAATGAAGCTCATGATATTGAGATGAGCTTTAAACCTCTTAAACCGCTGGGAAGAGAAAAACAACCGGATGTTTATGTCAGTGAAGTCAGATGTCCGGATAAGAAACAAGACGAACTGTCAGCTGTGTTTATAGAGAACTATGATGATAAAGCAGGCAGCGGCTTCAGGATTCTTAATGCTTATTTCAGAGACGGGATGTTCAGTGAACAATTATATTCTACAAATACACTGGATTTTGTAAAAGGCATCAATTTGATCAAGCATGGAGAAGATGAGGCTTTGGTATTCTTAAAAGCAGCGGGAGAGTTCAAATATGATGTTTTCTTTACCGAAACCGGAGAAGAGTATGCTTCAATTATGAATAAACCTACGAAACAGGATTATTTTATAGCAATAGCAAATTGCGTATCACCATTTATAAATGGGATAATAATAGCTTTTATAAAAGCTTTTACATTCATACCTGCAATTTTATGGCTTGTTTTTGTAGAGATTTTTGAAATAAAAAAATTCACTTGGAATCCAAAGCTGAATTACTCAATAGCAATAGGACTTTTTTTGATTATTAAATTAATAACCGCAAACTCCTATTACACAGGGTTATCGTACTATATGATTCCAAGTTTTATGCAGCCTGCCTTTATTAAGTATTTAATTATGATTTCTATCAGTGCTATATCATATATTATGGCAAAAGCATGGAAAAAAAGTGTGGAAGATATACATGTAATACCGGAATTTCTATTGTTCATGGCCTATGATTTATATATAACGGTATTTTTATATGGGCCATATATAACATGAAGTTGAATATTTCCCAGGAAATACGAAAAAGCGACAGCTTACACGCAAGCTTGTTGCTTTTTTTATATTATAGATTCCTGCTGACCCTAAGTGGAAGGTTTTTTTGGTGTATTGATACTTTTTTATTATTTTCTACATAAAATTCACAACCTGTCGATGTAGTGTTAGAAATTTTCCCTACATGTTCCAAGGTACACATGCCATCCTTTTGATAAATGCAGTTTTCAGCGCAATTTATGAGAATCAGGATAAACACCTCCTATAATAATTTTCTCCAATTAGCTAAAACTAATGTATTGATATTAAGGTAAATTATTGGATAAGGAGGCGATTTGTTGACATTTGAGGACTTTTCAGTGACAAGAGCATTATATCATGTAGTGAGTATTGTGGATTTGGAGAAAACATTAGCAGAAGGAATACGTTTTGATGATAAAAAAACATATTATTATAAATATTATAATTTTCATGATTATTTTGATAGACATAGAACTCCAAATATTCCTCCATGGGTTGAAAGAAAAAAAGCAATATTTGCAAGCATAAATTTTAAAGAAAATCATGCCTGGCATTCTCACACTGCATTATTAAAAATAAAAGCAGATATAAATAAATGTTGGGTTTGCAATGAAAATAAAGCAAATCTGTTATTTGAACCTTTTATTTTGCAAAACATAAAAGGTTTTGAAGAAGCAAAGGAATTTATAGAAAAGAATGGGCCTAAAATAGTTGAAGAATATTGGTCAGATTCATTAAGCCTGGCTGAAAACATGAAAGTCAGGAGGGATAAAGAAAAAGGATATGATGCGGAAATATTGATTTTTCACGATATCCCTCCAGAAGACATTGAATGTTTGTTCATAATATCAGACCACAACAT
>DUSG01000123.1 GCA_012842725.1 Clostridiales bacterium | reverse complement strand
TTTAGGCATAATGGAAGTATTAAATTACTTTATTTCTATGACTTCTATTACTTTTCCGTTTAACAGTTTGATTTCAACAACACTGTTGATGGCTAAATTAGTTGGCTCGGCATCATCATCCAGCATATCAAAGTATGTGTCTTTTGTAATTGTAAATTTAACTCTACTGTTATTTACTAAAATTGTTATACTTTTTACTTCATCATTCTCTATTTCAATATCTTTAATTCTACCTTCATAACTTTCTTCGAAGTTAACAGCATCAATTTTTATAACTTTATTGTGCATCAGCTCAAGGTATACTTTCATACCGAATTCCAACTCTGATAGTTCTGTTTCTTTACCATCGATAAATATCTCTGCATCATCATCTATAGAGTAGGTAGTCAGCTTGTTTTCATATTTTACTCTTATCTGATTTCTGCCGGTATCTACAAGCTGAATTGTGCCTTCTGCTTTTTTGATTTCATACTCAGCAGAAATTTCAGTTACTTTATCATTGACTATGCTAAGTTTTACTTCCATACCATCTTTTAAGTCTTTCAGTTCTTTTTCTTCATCGTTTATATATATCAACACATCTTCTGACAATTCATATTTTGTTAAAGCAGTGCTTGTTTCAGTAGTTTTGATGTAGATATGATTATCGACTACTTTGGAAAAATATCCTGTTGCAGTAGCTGCTTCATCCAGTTTTTCAATATTTTTTCTTGCTAAAATCTTGCCATTTTCATCAACAAAATATACTCTTCCCAACTTATCAAAATTATCAAATTTAACAACAGTGTATGGATAAGTTATCGCTTGGGTGACAATTGCATTCTTATCAGGTACTGTTTCTACTACAGTTGCTTCAACAATATAGTTTGAGTTAACTTTATATCTTTCCACATTCTCTATGTCTATGGCATATCCGCCGGTATTTTTTCTACCCATATATGCAATAAGGTATATTTCATCATCATATTTGTAAGCTTCGTATCCTTTGGATACTCTATTCGTATCGATTTTTTTCTTTATTGGCTCAGGCAATCTGTTGTAATTTACTTTTGTGAATTTTACAGCTTCCCGATTTTCATTTTCGTCGTCTTCATCATTTTCATCATCTACATGGCCTATAACTTCGATGAAAATGACTTGTCTGGAATTATTTAATACAATTTCCAGTACATCACCTTTTTCCAGGGCTTCTACGCTTGTATATTCTTTGTCTTTATAAACTATTACACCATCTACAGTTCTGTAAGAAACTTTTTCACCATTTTGCATTACAGTCAATTTGTTGTTATCATAGGATTGGAATACAACTTTTGCTTCATTTTCATCTTCATCATTATTAAAATAGCTTTCGGCTCTATCGATTACAACAGCAATTTCTGCCCTGGTAAGTGGTTCATTTGGTTTGAACTGATCTTTTTCATTTCCGGTCATGATACCAAGAACATTTACAACATAAACATAACCCCTTGAAGCTTTAGGGATGGCGTTGGCATCTTTAAAGTTCAACTTGCTGTTCATGTGTTTTTCCGCTTCTTTTTTCAAACCCATTGCTCTTACCAGATATTTTGCCAGTTCATGTCTTTTTATAGGTTGATTAGGATTAAAATCTTTTATTTCTTCAGGAAGCAAAATTCCTTCCTCAACTGCAACATACAGATAACCCCAACCCCATTTAATGCCCCATTGACGTTGATATTTGGCCAGGGCTGAATGTACTTTATCATTTTTTTCAGCATCTTCCTTATGATCTGTAAGTTTTAATATAAGAGTTAATGCTTCAAGATTTGTTACTTTGTTTTGAGGTTTATAGCATTTGTCGCTGTAACCGCTTATTATGCCCTTGGCACCGAGCTTTTCTATCGATTTCAAAGCCCATGCAAACATGTCCATAAATTGTTCTGAATCAGCAAACATGAATTTTATTTTGCCAGGTGCGATTTTTACGGCATTTGTCTTATCAAATTTAATTGTTGTTTCAATTTTAATATTTCCTTGTGCTTTGCCTTTGTCCGCGTGTGCCAAAACAGGGGCGGTTACACTAGACAAGGCAATTGCTGCAGATAAACACAGTGCTGTCATTTTAATTTTTTTCATTGTTAATCTCCTCCTAAATAGTTT
>DUSG01000122.1 GCA_012842725.1 Clostridiales bacterium | reverse complement strand
TCAACACAGCTTCTTCTTTATTTTCAGCTATTTTTGATTGCTGTCAACCCATTCTTTAGCATTCTTCACTTGTTCCAAATCCGGAACTGTAACTCTGGATTCAGGTTGCATTTTTTCTATATTAGCCCAAGCTGCAGTCCTCTGCTTTTCAATAGGCAGTGCCATATTCTTGTCTTTTTTCTTATTTGAAGCCATAAAATCACCTCTGCAGTTATTATCTGCAGTAGGTAAAAAAACTATGAATTCTAAAAGAATACTACATGGCAAATAATAATCAGAAATTGGACAATGCTTTATTACGCGAATGATTCCACAGTCTGTCTGCAACCAGTGCCCAATTCTCCGCTGCCTTTATGCATTTTGCAGTTAAATCATGAACATCTTCAGGATTTTGCATATCAGTTGATTTTGCTCCTGATTTTTCAACCATTTCGCATAGTTTCTCTGGATTATCAAGCAATGGACACGGTCTAAGATGATTTTCATTGAAAGGCTGGTTATCGTGATACTGCATAAACAAAGGTGATTTTAAAGCTTCAAGAATGGTTTTCTCATAAATATTTGAATCAGAATAGTGAATAAATGCGCAGGGTTCAATATCTCCATTGGCATTTATATGCAAATAGGAACGTCCGCCGGCAATACATCCATCTACATATTCCCCATCATTCCAGAAATCCATGGTAAAAATAGGTTTTGTGCTTCTGAATTTTCTTATCTGATGATACATATATTCCCTTTGTTCAGGAGTAATCATCAATTCAGGAACGGCATTAACACCTATGGGAATATAAGTAAATAACCAGGCAAATTTGGCCCCTTTCTCTATCATTTCATCAAAGTATTCTTCGCTGCCTATGATATAAGTGTTTTGGCTGGTATAGCAGCAAGAAATTCCAAAAGGTAGCTTCTTGCGTTTTAATACCTCCATTGCTTTTATAACTGATTCATATGTCCCTTTTCCACGACGGGAATCTGTTTCTTCTTCAAAACCTTCTACGCTTATTGCAGGAATGAAGTTCTTTACTCTCAACATTTCATCAGCAAAATCTTCGTCTATCAATGTACCATTGGTAAAAGCAAGAAATACACAATCATTATGCTTATCACAGAGCTTAATTATATCATTCTTTCTGACTAAAGGTTCTCCTCCGGAATATATATACATGTATACACCTAATTCTTTTCCCTGAGCTATTATATTATCCAACGTATCAATGCTCATACTCATTTTATGTCCGTATTCAGCAGCCCAGCAACCTGTACATTTAAGATTGCATGCAGAGGTAGGATCCATCAGTATTGCCCAAGGAACATTACATTTGTGCTCTTCTTTAACTTTCCTCTTCCTTATGCCCCCCAAAATTGATGCATTGATTATAAAGTTTTCGAAAATTGTTTTTCTTACTTCATCATCAATATCAGTATAAAGGCTCTTTACTAATTTGTACCAATTGCTTTCTTTGTCTAAAAGAGCTCTTTTTGCCCCTCCAAGCTCTTTCTTAACAATCCCATTCCTGTCAAACCGTTCAATCCAGTCAATAACTTTTGGTATATTATTATCTGGATCCGAATCCAGATATGACAACACTTTTTTAAGGCCAAAGCTTTTTATGCTCTCCACAATATTTCTATCGTTCATCTTAAACCCTCCTTCATCTTACATTTTAAGAAATATGTATATCTTTTTCATTAGACTAAATAAAAATATGTCAAAAATTTTGACATAAATAAAAAATGTCATATTTTTTGACATATTCCAAATTTGGATATTTTCTCATTTATATCATTAAAGGTATAATTAATTAAGCAGATATTGGAGGTTGATTATTGCATATGCCCAATAGAAATGAAATAATCTACAGAATAATTGAAGCAGCCGTTGACAAAGGCATAAAAGATATAACAGACAATCCAAACCGTGGACTCAGAAGATTATTGGATTTAGGAAATCATTTTGCAAAAAAAGGTTTTCAGAAAAGTTTTTTCAGAATTGCATCGCAGGTATTAAATGATGAAAGCAGCCCTTATTATAAACTGGCTGATAATATTGTCAGAAATGTAGACCCTCATATCATTAAGCGCTTTGGAATTAACCTAGGCTACAATTGCTGGACATATGGAGCCAAAAAAATCAGAGAACATGAAAAAATAAACGGATACAATATTCCCTGGACAATAGTTTTTTATTTACAAGATGAAACTGAAAACGGATTATCTGTTTCTCAAATATCCGATATACTTAACACAGCAGAATCCATTGGGACTTTCTGTGGTATGTTCTTTCTCAATGAAGATATTGAAAAGCTTAGATCAATTATTAAAATGCTGGGAGAACATAGAAGAAGCTGTTACATTTTATTCTTGAAACCAGAAATAATTTCTGATGAAATAGCGAATTTGATATCCGGCAGCTACAATATTATTGTCGCTTTTGATACGAATGATATAGAAAATAATCAGCTTTGTAAAAATGGAGCGCGAATACTTTTAGATAACAAATGTTTATATGG
The DNA here is from genome assembly GCA_012842725.1 of Clostridiales bacterium. GTDB lineage: Bacteria > Bacillota > Clostridia > Lutisporales > Lutisporaceae > Lutispora. The sequence continues at coordinate 2,587 of DUSG01000122.1, read as the reverse complement.
AGCCTATTGTACCTGTAATGATTCTAACCTAAATTATTACATCAGCGATAGCTATTTGGAAACATTGGAAGATTTGAAATGCAGCTTTGCATTCTACATTAACAAGTCATTATATGAAATGAAAAACAAACTGATGTTTTCGAAATTCATGAGTGATTCGAAATACAGAGGCAGTTATTCTTTATTTCTTATTGATTTTTATGAAGATTTATCGTTTATAGATAGGGTTATTTCCACTGATAAATGTTTCATTGCCATAAAAAATGATGGTTCCATAATGACTTTAAAAGATGGCACATCAGCAAAAGGATTAAACATTAAAACCCATTCTCTTAAAACAATACTTAAAAAAACAATGCCAAGACCTCAATACATCTAAGCCTTTTCCTTTTGTTTCTCCATATCCTTTATCAGCTTATACGCAAGCCCTGTTACTGCCATTTTTATCATTCTAACAAACTCTTCAGGGGTTATTTTAATTTCTTCCTGCAACCACCTGGTAATAGCAACCCGAATGGCATCAGCGAAAAAAGTGGCATAAAACTCGGTGTTTTTATCATCTTTGAAAACATCCTCAAACTGTGAATATATTATGGGATGCATTACTTCATTAAAATATTCGGAAAAAGAATTCTGCCCTCTTACTTTAAGAGCATTAACATAAAATTGCCTGTTCTCATAGAAATACATGCACATCTTTTCAATCAGAAGCCATCCGGACTTTTCTAACATATTCTGTATATTTTCCACAAACTCAGTATAGAAAATCCAGTTTACCAAATCATATTTATCTTTGAAATGATAATAAAAGCTTTGCCTTGTCATATTGCATAACTCAACTATATCACTAATCTTTATCTTTTCCATAGGATGTTTCAACATAAGTTCCTTCATTGCCTCGGCCAATGCTCTTTTTGTAATATATGAATCAGACATTGTGCTTCCCCCTTTTGACCTCAAAAAGGAAACTTATCTTATAAATACTATGTCTAAGTTTTCATATCTATGATAATTTTATCACAGTAAAATACTCACAACAAATTGATGCCAATTAAAATATTGGCGAATAATGCTTGTTTAAGATTATCAATAAAAGTTATTAATCATATATGTTATAATTAATAGCGGTATACATTAATAATATGATGGTGATAACAATGGAGCTGAAGGAAAAAGCAAAAAATCTTACTACAGCACCGGGAGTTTATCTCATGAGAGATTCCCTGGGAAATGTTATTTATGTAGGAAAAGCAAAAAATCTAAGGAACAGGGTCCTTACTTATTTTCAAAACTCCAGGAATATTTCTCCCAAAGTCGAAAAGCTTATTATGAATTTAAAGGATTTTGACCATATTGTAACAGAAACGGAATTTGAAGCTTTCATTCTTGAATGTAAGCTCATAAAAGAACTTAAGCCAATGTATAACAGACTCATGAAAAGCCCATCATCATATACTTATATATCAATTAAAATCGATGAAACTTACCCAAGCTTAGGAATATCAAATTCTCTGGACGAAACCAACGGAAATATCTATTTCGGCCCTTATCGAAACAAAAATACTGTAGAAAGAGCACTACAAGGTATAAGGGACTGTTATAAAATCCTGTGCAGCAATGTCATGAAAAAAAATTCAACCTGCTTGAATTATTCACTTGGATTATGTGTTGGAATGTGTGTAAATGATTCCGCACATGACTATTATAGAGATGTAATAAGAAATATAATATCATTTCTTAATGGAAATGATGTATCCTTGCTTGAAGACATGGAACAAAAAATGAAGGAGGCATCACAAAGACTTGATTTTGAAACCGCAGCAAAATATAGAGATTACATAAAATGCATTAAAGTATTAATAAATAATGAAGAAACTATAAAGTTTATTAAAAACAATAATATTCTGTTTATAGAACCAATAGAGAAAAATGTTGTTAAAATTTTTCTAGTTAAAGGAAGCAAAATACTTTTCAGTAAAAAATATATACTCGATAGCACAGAAATAAAAAAAATATGTACAATAATAAAAAAATATATAATTAAATACTTTGGTAATAGTATCTTTTCTCCTGAAATAAATATCACTAAAGAAGAAATAGATGAAGCTCATATAATATTTAATTATTTGAAATCCAGGTCTGAGCATTATACCATAATTCATCAGGATTGGTTGGAAGAAAAAAATAACTTTCAGATGGATGAAGTCATAGACAGATTGCTTCAGCATATCTGTTCATAGGTAACTACTGAGTTCTTGATTTCCTTTGCTTTATACAATGCTTGGTCGGCACATTTCAACAACTGCTCAGCATTTATGGGATAATAGGACGTCGATATTCCAATACTTATTGTCATATTATATGTTGTAGGACCAAATCTAAATTTATTGGTTTCAATAATTTCCTTTATCTTCTCTGCAATTAAATAAACATCCTTGCGACAGGTTTTCGGTAGAACAACAGCAAATTCCTCTCCGCCTAATCTGGCAACTATATCTGTACTTCTTGTGTTATGGACCAAAAGCTCGGTAAACTGCCTTAGAAACTCATCTCCTGCCAAATGTCCATATGTATCATTGATTTTTTT
>DUSG01000121.1 GCA_012842725.1 Clostridiales bacterium | reverse complement strand
TGTCAAGGATGGATAAATAGAACGCTCAAAATGCTTATAAATAAAGGGTTTCCAGACATCGATTGTTTCTTTTGGCTGTTCTGCCTGGGATGATAATGTCAGGAAGCCCTTATATTACTGTTTGCGGGAACATATCAACTGTCCTAAAAATGATAGGGTTGAGTTGACAGATTAGATAACAGGGTACATCAGCTTATCTACGACGCAGCCCTCTCAAACCATCAGGGTTTATAGCCTCCAAAAATCGCATGGCCGCCTTTCATCCAAAAAACATCTATATTTACAAGTCCGGCTTCTTCAAGCCATTTTAGCTGGTCAAATAAAGTCGATGGTTTGTCTTCCTCATCCGGATCAGGATCTGAATACATATTCCAGTTCAGCTTCTTAAAATATTCATAGGCATCAGGGTTGCCCAGAAGCTCCATTGACCTCTTATATACAGCATTATCCCAATCCCTGGCTGCTATTTCCTTGCCTGCATCACAGGCTGGCTTTACCACGTCTGCAATTATTAAAGCTCCTCCGCTCACAAGGTTTGAGGAAAGATCCCTGAACAGTTTTTTCTTTCCTTCATCGTCAAGGTGATGAATTGCCAAAGATGAAACCACCGCATGCACTCCCCAGGAGAAATGCCTCCAATCGTCTTTTACAAGGTCGAAACGAGTGAATGTCACCCTGTCAATATATTCGTTCAGGTTCTCTTTGGCCTTTTCAAGCATTGCCATGGATCCGTTGAATAAATATAACTGATGATGGGGAAACCTTCTAAGAATTTCCCTGTCCAGAAGGCCGTCACCGCAACAGATATCCACTATTTTAGTTGAGCTGGTGGTTTTGGGTATAGCACTGCATATGATTTCATGTTGTCTTTCCCTTTCAGGAACAAAAAACAAACCATAATCTATGAAATTTATACTGTCGATTTCATCCCAGCCAGATTTAGAAAAGCCTATACCATTTTCCATATCGTATACTCCTTTCTAAATTAGACGTGCTGTAATAATTTTACACCATGACCTATGAGAACATCAATACTCTATTTTATTTAACGCTGCATATCTATTACGTCTCATTTAAAACGAGGCTGTAAGATTCATTCTAATAAACCAATAGTGTTTGCAAGATGGTTTTTTGAAGAAACTTATGGATTTATTCGCGTGTTTTGGGTAGCAGAAAAATGAAGGAGGGTTATATGAGTATTATTTATATTGAAGACTATCTATATGTAATGAATGCTATCAAGTCAATTCATCCGTCTGCCATATTTGGTATAATAGAAAAGTAAGAGGAGAGCAATGTTAACGAGGTGGGCCGGTATGTCGTTTTCTGAGTTTATAAAGCGTGTAATGATAGCGACAATGTTAATCTAACTCATGTTATTTTCTCAACAAGGAATAGTATGAACGTTAGTTTAACAATGAAGAATGAAACTGCTGACGGTCAAGTATATACAAACTAATGAGTATAACAGTATAATAATTAGGAGTCGAGCTATATTGAACTGTAAAAATAAGATGAAAAGACATATGAAGATTGAAACCGAAGATGCATAATGATTAAATATAATAAAATAAAGGTTAATGAGAAATAAATGGACATCGTGTTGTATTTCGAAGGTAAAGAGATCAATAGAGCATATAACAATATGAAAGGGAAAGAGGTTATGATATGAATAAAAGAAATGTAATTGTACCTGCTGTAGTATTTGTTGCTTTTATTGCTATCTTATTTGTATCGTTAAATATGATAAAAAAAGATGATAGAAAAGAAAATATAGAAAGAAATTATGGGATTTCCCACACAGAAACAAAGATAACTTCAAATGGAGTTGAAAAAACTATACCGGAAGATGCTGTTCCGCAGAAGGAGCAATTACTTCAGAATCTTGAGGATAATGGATACGATATTGAATACTATGATACCGTTTTTGATAGTGATATTTCCTGTTATAGAATTTATGCCACGAAAGATAATGAATTTATTGACATCTGCTATGGTTTAACAGAGGAAAATGCGGAAACGGCTTTTTATGAATATGAAAAAAGATATGACAAGTATTACCTTATGGCAATGAATGGAACCTTTGTTTATTGTATCAGCGATAAAAAAGTATTTGAGGATGCAGGATTTAAAAGCCTTGCCAATAATGGAATACAATACATAAATTATTAGAGAAATGACTTATTCTTAGTAAGGATATTGATTGATAAAAAGGTATTGGCAAAAAATATTATCTATATGGAATAGTGAGTTGATTTGATATGAAGAAATTAGCCAAGAATTATGTTAATATCAGAGAAGATAAATTCTGTAGAAAGATTATTAGATTAAACCATCATGCTGACGATTATGAATGCATGTGGAACGGTATTGAGGACATTTATATTCATAATACTGGAGAAAAGCTACCTCCTAATTTCTTTTTTTCTCTATCTTCATTCGGAGCATTTTGCTATATGAAAACACCAAAATCAGATATTAAACGGATTGTTGTGCTTGGAGATGGGCGAACAAAATACATGTATAGATTTCTTGCCCCTATTGTAGGATTTGAATACAAGCATTACGAGTACAAAACATTTGAACAAGCTATTAAAAAAGCTAAAGCTGAAATTGGTGCCGGGTATCCGCCTGTTCTAGGTGCTTTAGATATGTACTACCTTAAATATTATCCCAGATTGTACCATAAAGAACATATTCCTTTTCATTATGTTTTGATGGTTGGTTACGATGATGATGCACAGTGTATTTATCTGTATGATTGCGGACGCGAAGAAATTCAAACGCTCACATATGAAGAACTGCGTTATGCGTAGGATTGCGGATATCCTGGCCTTTCAAAGCCAAATACTATCTGTTCGATTAGAATGAAAACCACGAAGAACAAGTATCAAATCGCAAGAGAAGCGTTGGCGAAAAGGTGTGAAATGTATTTCAATCCTCCGGTGAGTTTTGTTGGACGAAAAGGATTTGAAAAATTTATACATGATTTACCAAAATGGGAATACGAGCTTACTAAAGAGGAATACGATAAGGTTCTTATAAATATGGTTATGCTGTTTGGCTCGGTGCCGACTGTTCCTAATGCGTTGCGGGGAATCAATGAGCCGGACAGTATAAACTATTGCGGTGGTTTCGATAAAATGAGCCGGATTCTCGAAGAACTTGGGAATGAATATAATAATAAAAACTGGCTTAAAGCATCTAAGCGGTTTGCAGAAGGAACTACAGCCATTTGTGAGATCAAAGATGTTATCGTGGCTTATCTTATGGGGGAACAGGACAAGGCTGTAGAACTGCCTGAGTTGTTTTCCAATATAATGGAGATATTATCAGATGGGTTTGCTCTACTGGACTTATAATAGAACAACCGCCTACCATAAAGTGTAAACCTTTATTTTATTGGATTTGATGGCTTACATCATTATCTATTTTGATTAACAAATGTTATTCACTGATAATTGAGGTGAAAAGGAATGGATTATCAGGAACTTGAAAAGTATTTCCGCTCATTGGACCGCTCGTTCTTTGTTGACGGCGACATGAAAAAATATGCGTATCTTGACGAGCCTTTACCAATAGGCTACGGGCAAACGATTTCACAGCCAAGCCTTGTATTGGAAATGACGAGGATTCTGGCAACGGAAAAGGACAGCAAGGTTCTGGAGATAGGGACAGGGTCAGGATTCCAGACAGCCATTCTTGCAAAAATGTCAGCCAAAGTTTATACCGTGGAAAGAATAGAAGAATTAATGGAGAAAGCTAAGAAAAGGCTGGAGACATTGGGTTTTTCAAATATATATTATAAAATCGGGGATGGAAGCAAGGGATGGCCGGAATATGCTCCCTATGACAGGATAATGGTGACAGCGGCAGCCGGTGTTCTTCCGGATGAATTGGTCGACCAATTGGAAGTTGACGGCAGAATGGTAATTCCGATCGGTCCACCGGATTTGCAGGAATTAAAGCTTATTACAAAGACAGGAGACGGAGATATACATATAGAAAACATGGGAATGGTCAGATTTGTGGAACTTAAAGGGCAGTACGGTTGGATAGAATAGATTGACAAAAAAAATATATATTGATAAAATAAT
>DUSG01000120.1 GCA_012842725.1 Clostridiales bacterium | reverse complement strand
GTCCAGACTCCTGTAAATCCGCACCACAGCTGAAAAGAAAGCTCTGTAATCAACAGAGCTGAAGCTATAAGGTTTCTGAAAAACTTATCTATTCTATCTTCCGCTAATTTATCTTTCACAAAATATATCAGTATATTGACGGAAAGAATAAGTATAAGTGCTATAATATGTACTTTTGAAAAAAGTATAAAAGGTTCACCTCGATAATATACGCTGAAAAATTCCTTCATAACTACCGAACCTCGACTGCATCAACCGTACTTATCTCAATTGGTCTGAGCACACCCTGAAGCTCATCTTTAGACAATAGACAGACTTTATGTATATGGTCGGCAATCCTTTCAAAATGATTTATTATGTCAAGGAATATTACTCCTGATTCAACACTACATTTTCCTGCTTCCAACCTTATTATGTGATTATTCGCAAATTCCTTACACAAATCATCAACCTTATCTTCCAGTTCTATAGTTGACTTAACCAGTTCCAGATTTCTCTCCTTTAATAAAATTATTGTATTATCATACATCCAACTTATCAATTCTATCAACTGCTTCAATTCTTCAATGGCAGCATCTGAAAATACAAGATTCTTTTTTATTTTGCTCTCTACCAGTCTTGCCACATCTGTAATATGGTCTCCCATTCTTTCAATATTGTTAATGCTGCTTATCATGCCATGAACTATGATGGAATTAGTATCTGAAAGAGGTTTCCGGGATAATTCCACCATATAATTGGTAATATCCTTTTGAAGTTGATTGACTATTTCTTCATCTTTATTGACCTGCTCAATCTTATTTATATCGTTTTCAAACAATGCCTCCATAACATTTTTCATCATATTCTTTGTTATTTCAGTTCCCCTTATTACCTCTTCAATAGCAGCTTTAAATGCAGCTGCCGGAGTATCCATCAGAAGCCTATCCAGGTATACCGATTGAAGCTCATGTTCCATACCTTTACCTTTTATAATGGTTTCAAGAAACTTAACATAATATTTCGTAATGGGGAGAAATACTATGGCACTGAGGATATTGAATAATGTATGAGAATTGGCAATTTGGGTACCTATATCACCGTTTGGTTGAAAATAGGCTGTTGTAATCTCAATGAGCCTTACAAAATATGGCAATACCAGTGCTACAATAATAACCCCGAAAATATTATAAAGTGTATGTGCCCACGCCGTTCTTCTGGCATGAATATTTCCCGAAAGGCTAGCCAGTTGTGCTGTTATGCAGGTTCCTATATTATCCCCTAACATAATTGCCACAGCAGATGTGAGATCGATAAGCTCCGCTTGTCCCAGAATCATTACCAAACCCACTGTAGCCGCACTGCTATGTACCATGGCAGTTGCCACTGCACCTAATAGAATACCTATAATAGGAATTGAAGCATAGGTCTCAAAAAAATATCTAAGAGTAGGACTCTGCTGCATGAAGGGAATACCCTGATTGAGGATTTTAAGACCTAAAAACATCATTCCAAAGCCCATTAATGCCTGTCCGAAATTCTTTATTGTTCTGTTTTTTGCAAAATAATTGATTGTAAAACCAATTCCCAAAACAGGTAATGCTACTTCTGTCAACTTAAAATTAAAACTAAACGCCATCAATTGAGCAGTAATAGTAGTTCCAATATTTGCCCCATATATAATTCCAATAGCCTGAGGTAATTTCATCAATCCTGCATTAACAAAACCTACTGTCAAAACAGTTATTGCTGTACTGCTTTGAACCAATGCTGTTAAAAAAGTCCCCACCAGAAATGCGCTCCAGACTTTGCCCGTTAATATAGAGAGCAGTTTCTTCATCATTGCACCAGAAGCTCTCTCTAAGCCCTCCCCCATGGTGTCAACTCCATACATAAGAAGAGCCGTTCCGCCTATTAGGCCAAAAATTAAATCTTTCATATTCGCCCCCATAATTACATGTTATTTTATTGTCCATAATGATTCTACCATATTGACTCTTTAAATGAAACATAAGATGGTCATATTTTATTGTCCAAATGGATGTTTAATAGAAAGGCTAAAAATATATTTGCAATACAAACCTTTGGGTAAGTGAGAGCAAGTAACCTTCTGTAAAGTACAGTTCTTTCAGACAAATCATTCACATCTGCGCTGTAAAGAGCTGCAAATTTACTTTCAGTTATGGTCTTTTTCATTTTTTCAGTAAAACTATATCTATTTGTATTCCAAATCTGAGTTTCTATTATATTAGCAAAATCCTCCAAAGCTTTATCTGTTTTGTTCAAATTATAATGTTCAATTATCATACTGATTAAATCATCGGAAGTATACTCTTTAAGTCTTTCTATGCCCATAACTTCCGCTGTTATTTCCGCTGCTGCTAAGATAACTCCACCAGTATTTCTGAATTTACCGTCATGAGAGTATTTTTTCAGATTCCTGATCAATTTATATATAATAAATCTGTTTTGAGGGCTTTGTCTTTTATCCCAATCTATTCCCAGCAAACTATAAGCCAGCCTGACATGATTCTCATCTAGCTTTATGCTACTGTTGGTATCTGTTAAGTAATAATATTTGCCTTTATACTTGCCAAAAGCTTTCATGGTATCATAATATCCTATTTCAATATTTCTTTTAACTCTTTCCACATCAAAAGCCAACAAAGGTCCTAAATCCTCAGAATTCTTTATTCTTATGATATTCAAATCTCTATCTTTTACCTTCCTGACTCTTCCTACTCCTGATATATCCACTGCAATCACATCGTATATTTTCCTTTGCAGCATTAGCGATACGGGAATATTATCATATACAGCTCCATCGATGAATTTTTTTCCGTTTATCTCCATAGGCCTAAAAGCAGGAAACGAAGCGCTGGCTAAAAGATAATCCACCATCTTGCCTTCCGGAATATCTTCTTTGAATAAGGTTATCGGTTTTAAATCCGTCAATGAAAAAGTAACTATACCGAAATCCATATGTGAATTTCTTATCTTCTGTTCATCAATGATTTCCAAAAGCAGTTTCTTCAGCGGAGCTGCGTCCAATCCACCTGAGTTTATGACAGCTTTGACAAGTTTTACTATTTCTTCTTTTATATCATGAGGCTCAAAAACCGATGTGGCTTTGTTCATGTTTATTATGGCTTCAATGGATATGCTGGTCCATAATTTCAATGCTTTATCATAATCATTCTGGATTATCATGGCACCGTTTAAAGCGCCTACTGACGTTCCAGCAACAGCAATTAGAGGTATTTCCAGCTCACGTAAAGCTTTCCATACCCCTATTTCATATGAACCTTTAGCTCCTCCGCCTCCTAGAACAAGACCATACCCTTCCATGGCCTATATCTCCCATCATACACTTTTACTTTCTGCTACTGGCTTTGCAAAATTCTCATATTGTGATAACAGCATTCCTGCCAACATCAGAGCACAACCAAAATATCCTCTCAATGGCAATATTTCGCCCAGTAATAACAAGCCTCCTATACTGGCAAATACAGACTCCATGCTCAAAGCAATTGCTGCATGGGATGGCTTTGCATGTTTTTGGGCAACAACCTGCAAAGTATATGCAACACCCACAGACATAATACCACCGTAAAGTAAAGGTACTATGGCCTGGGGGATAACTCCAAGACTGATATCCTCAAAAATAAATGCAGTAATAAGACTTAGTACAGAACAAGTAATATACTGTGCAAAGGATAACTTAAGTGCATCCACTTTCTTCGTAAAATGGTCAATAACGAGAATATGAACGGCCCAGAATATTGCACCTATAGTTTCAAGCAAATCACCGAATTCGATATAAAAACCTTCATTTACGCTCAAAAAATATAAACCAATAGCTGCGACAAAAACTCCTAACCATGTAGTAACATTTGTTTTCTGCTTAACAAATAAACCCAATATAGGAACAAAAACTATATAAAGACCAGTAATAAAGCCTGCTTTACCCGCTGTTGTATAAATCAGGCCTACCTGCTGTAAGGATGCTGCAATAAATAAAACGCTTCCGACTATTGCACCTGCAACCACAACGGTTTTATTATCGGAGATTTCCTTTTTATCACCCTTTGATTCTTGTGATTTCTTGCCTGTAATATACAGAATCGGCAATAAGGATATACTTCCCAACATAAATCTAAGTCCATTAAATGTAAAAGCTCCCATATGCTGCATACCAACCCTCTGGGCGACAAAGGCAAAACCCCATATAGCCGCTGTCAGCAATAAGAGCAAAGCAGACTTAACCTCTTGTTTTTTCAATTTTTACCCACCTTCTTAGCAATTCTAAATATTTTATATATATTAAATTATATCATAATTGATATATTAACGACCATTGTAATTTATCATGCTACTTTATCAGCTTGGATAAAACCTTGAACTCTTCAGTGCCCGCTTGTTTCAACAAATCAAAAATTATTGTTTCCGTATTGCTTATAACTGCTCCCATATCCCTCATAAGTTCAAGCCCATTGCGTTTGTTTTCTTCTGTTCTCGAGCTTACAGAATCCGCTGCTATAAATACATAATAGCCTTGCTTCAATAAATCTCTCACTGTCTGGAAAACACATACATGAGTTTCCATTCCTGTAATTATTACTTTCTTTCTGCCAGTTTTCTTCAGGCTCTCCATGACATCCTGGGTGCACGCAGAAAAGGTCAGTTTGTCACATTTATGTATTCCTTCTAAATTTTGCTGTATTTCAGGCACAGTAGATCCAAGGCCTTTTGGATATTGTTCAGTAACAACTATTGGAATATCCATGATACTTGCTGCTTTAATCAACAAGTTTGTATTCTTTATGACCATCTGGCCCTGACTAATTGCAGGGACAAGCTTCTCCTGTATATCAATGATTAACAATATGGCTTCATCTCTATTCAGATAATACTTATCCACTGTATCCTCCCTTTCTTCCCTATATTTTATCAAAGTATCTCTATCTCAATATTTTGAACAACAGCCTCTGTATTCTCTTCTATATATTCAACAACTTTCTGAATGCATGAATTGGAATGCTTGGTACTATTACTTACACAAGCAATTCCTAAAACAATGGACTGATGCAAATCAAGGTCTTCCACTTCAGCAATGGATGCATTATATCTCTGCCTGACCTTATCGATAATACTCTGTACTATCATTCTTTTTTCCTTAAGAGAATGAACCCAATCCGCATACAGATAAACTTTAGCCGTCCCTATAATCATTTTTCATCCCTTGCCATCCATTTAAGATTATTTGTTTTCGGTTGCAACCAAAACACAAGCCTGTATGGCTTCTAGGCCCTTTACTTTTACTAACTCCAGTATATCCCTGTCAAAAGTGCCTGGTTGAAACCAAACATATTTGATGCCTAATTCAGCAGCTTCTTCAATATAGGGTTTTCCTTTATCAGGAGCTACTACCATATTTATAACTTCAGGAGTCTTAGGCAATGATGAAAGATTTTTATAACATATATCCCCTTCAATGGATTCAACTACAGGATTTACAGGGTATACTTCATATCCTTTTTCCTTCAACCTTTTATAAATCTTATATCCAAACTTCTCAGGATTTTGATTGGCACCTACTACCGCCCAAACTTTCTTTTCCAGCATAATTTCTTTGCTCATCAGAATTCCTCCTTATATCTTCATTTGATTTAATCACTTTTTTCATCCTTGTGGGATAATCTTTTCATTGTAATCTTTTCACAATTCAAATATATAAATCCCACCTTTCTTCAATTATATTTTCTCCCCATGAATTATTTACTTTCGTCTCCCTAAGCTTAAATCCATATTTGCTATAAAGGTGGCGTGCTGTTTGCAGCTTATCAACAGTCCAAAGAAACACATGCTTACCCTTCGATTCCGCTATCCATATATTTTCTTTTGTGTCATCATGCTTTTTATTAAACTCATTAACATATTTTTCAACATAATCACCAAATTGGGATCCAAAGCCATACTCTTTATAATAGATTTCTCTATGCCTTTTAATAATATAATCTATATCCACAGGTTTATAAGTTCGAATCAAAACATCATCAATATTGTTCATAAAATCGCTCCATGGCACCATGCTTTTTACACCATTCAGCAAATTTCATCCGATTTTTACCGAGTCAATCCTAAATTTTTGTATTATTCCTCATATTACTTTTAATAATTATATCACATTAAAAGACAAGCTTCCCATATTATCAATTTAATATTATTCATTATCACATTACCAGGAACAGCAAATAACTATATATTGAGCTGATTATCACAAAAGATATAACTATAGGCATGGTTTTTTTAACCAAGTCTATAAAAGATGTTCCATAATGCTCTGTAATTATTGCCAAGCATATGTGTGTGGGAGAAATCTGCATAGCTATATAAATCATACACATCAGTAACACCATCAGCCATACCCCACCATCCGGTATGGTTGCATAGGCCAATGGTACGGCCAGGGCTATACTTCCTTGAGAATTTGCCACCAAGACACCAATAAAAGCTACCATGGCAAATATTACTACAGATGGTATAGGGAGTAATGAAAGATAATCAGGCAATCTTTGTATAATACCCGTAAAATGCAAAACCTCTTTGAAAATCATAATTATCACAGTATTCATCATTAATTTGGCTTCAAAAGCTGATTTAAACATAGGCTTTATCTCATTAAAGGTAAACTTATTTATTATGAAATATAATATAATAACCGGTATAACCGCTAAATAAACACTTATCTTAAATACCAAAATAATTGTTACAGATAAAGCTATGGACCATAGGCTGATAATTATATTCTTTATATCATCCCTCTTTTTGCTCGATTCTGTCAGGCCTGTTTCTTTAGGAATCTTTCTTATATAAAAAAAGTATCCTAATAAAAAAAGCACAACTACCATCGGCATCATTGCCACAACAAAAGACGTCATATCGACTTGTGATAAGCTTAATGCCAATAATATTGAAGAATATGTGGGAAGAAATGATTCTGAAATATGTCTGAAGTAACTGGTTACAAATGTCTTCTCCTCTTTACTCAGATAATCTTCAACTGAATTATCAACAATAGGGGCTGCTATCAAAACAGCGCCGGCAGATGGAAGCAGTCCTATGATAAAAGGCGCTATCATTGTATTTATTCTTCTGTTTCGAAATAAATTATTTAGAGACCTTTCTGCCAAAACTATATGGCCTCTTTTTTCTAACATTCTTTGGAGAAAGGTTATTGAATAAAATGCTGCTACAAGATCAATAGTACCTTTGCTGAATGTTCCGGCAACTATAAGTTTTAAAGTATCCAAAGGGTTAATGCCATATAATACTATAGCAGCTCCAATACCTGCTGCTATTGAAACCGATAAAGGTTTATTGAATTTCATCACTATGATTATACAAGCAAAAATTAATAAAAGCTTTATTATGTCCAATTTGAGACCCCTTCTTCCCAGTATACTCATCTATTTATAAGAAAAATCAAAATCGGTACCCGCCCACCTATTATATGCGGATACCTAATTTAATTATATCAATAATAAGCTATAAATAGAATATACAGACATATACTTATGTAGCGTCAATTTGATTGGGGTTCTACAGCATTATATTATTCTGTTAAAAAACCCTGATTATTAATGCATTATACTATTTAATTTAATCAAGGAAATTATGTAAAAAATAAACATTGCTTTTCTTAAATAGGCTTTCACAATAATTTATTTTAATTAGCTTCATGAAAATAGTCTTTAAATCTTTCTTTAATAAAACTCGATATTTCTTTTCTTAATTCGCTTTCTATCCATTTTTGATAATTGTTTTTAAATCTTTAGTAGGTAGGATGATAAACAAAAAATACATCATATTCTTCCTTTAGTACATCTAATAGTTTCCTGCTATTAGGTGGTTTTTTATAAAAATCAATAGTTATATCACCTACAATATTTAACCATGAGTTACAAAGCAATTCATTTGTCTCATCAATGCCCATAAATATTAGAACACTTTTTTCTTCTGCATATGTTTTTATTCTTTTATACCAACTTTAAATAGAACTATTCGCTTGCTTTAATATAGATTTTTCATAATATTTAACAGCAGCCTTATTCAATACGCCACTATGCCTATGAGTAATTTCATCAATCACCATCTTATTTTTACTTTCAAACTTTAATATTTCTATTACCTCTTTTGCTTTTGAACTACCGCTTTTACTAATCATGCATAATAGCTGAGTAAATAAAAATCTTGGGTTTTCATTTTTTTCTTCAAGCAATCTAGGTTCTATGGCCTCATTCATTACCCTTTCTGGGTCGCTAAATCCAATACTTTCAAGTATTTTCATGATACCATTTTTCATATTAAAAGTATTAAAAGAATGCCTACACTCCCAAAATTCATCTTTTAATTCTTGCTTTTCCTTTAGATATTTATATGCAGCATTAGGTGCAGTACAAAAACCTGACAAAATTATATTTGCTTTTACTTTACCTCTGTATTTTACTTGATTACCTACCGGTGAACATACCATTATATTCTCACAATCACATGAAAATGGTATACCTTGCTTCTTTACTTCCTCTATAATCCCATTCAGCAGATCTTCGTTCTTTTTTATTAATCCTACATAAAACTCATCGATATTTGAATACTCACTGTTTGAACAGCACTCCATAATAACACCTCCTTTTAAATCCATTCATTCTATACTTAATGTTATTTAACTAATATTTACAATCATATAATTAAATAATCTGATTAATTGAGGTGTTATTAATGAAATACAAAACTCACAGGGCAGGAGCTCTTAGCATCCTAGCATTGTTTATCTTGGTCCCATATATCTTAGGTTTTTTCTCATTTAACATTAATAATTTATCGATTATAGGATTATGTCCTTTCTTAGTTTACTTCTTCTCTACTTTACCAGATAAAATTGAATCCGCTCATAGAACTTGGGCTCATAGTATAATTTCGCTAACTTTAATTTTATTTACATTATATTCAGCCAAGCCTATCATAGAAGTCTTATTGCTCAAAACACTACAAAATATTTCTTCAAATCATATAAAATTGATACAGAGCACTTTTTCAATGTCAATCTTAATTGGATGGGGAAGCCACTTATTATTCGATTCATTAACTGATAGTGGAATACCTGTTTTTTACCCTATAAATAAAAAAAGATATAACCTATATAAAATCGGCACATATAACAATGATAGAAATGAGCAAATATTATTTTGGATTTTTACATATTTTTTAGTTATTACAGTTATATTTGTAACACTAAAGATAGCAAAAATTAGTATTAATTTTTTACTTATTAAGCTTCTTTATATCAGTTTTTATATATAATATACAAATTAACAGCCTACCTTTAAATAATTCCTTTAAGGTTATAAATGAACCTATACTTAAAGAGGTTGTTGCAAAATGAAACTTTGCAGCAACCTCTTTAACTTTACATATTATTCCGCATGAGCCCACTGACTATAATCATCGATTTTGTTTAAGTTCTGAGCTATTACAGGCCATATGTCCTCTGTTTCGAATCCTCTTCTCCAAGCGGCAGCCCCCGCAAGATTATACTTATTAACCAGCGAAGATTTCAGGTTTATGGATTCTGCATCTTCAATCCAAATCTTATAAGTTATGTTATTTTCAGTGTATTGGGCATAATATTGCCCGCTTTCCTCATCCCAAACAACTTCAGGTTTTTTCTCCTTCAGTATGCTTTGTACTTTTTCCATTGACAATGCCTTTGAACTAACCTTTACCTTTCCGTCCACTTTCTCTTCCTGCCAAAGTCTTGTATAAAACGGCATACCCAATATTACTTTTTCAGCCGGTACTTCATCCAATATTCGCTTCAAATTGTTCTCTACCCATTTATATTGGGCCACTGAACCGGCTTTCGGGCTTGAAGCCCAATGTTGGTCATATGCCATTACTGCCATATAATCAACCGCTTCTGCTAAAGCTTTTCTGTCATAGCATTGGGACCAATTTGTACTTGCCGATATGAAAGTAACATCCATGGAAAGAGTTAGTCCCTGTTCTCTGCACAAAGGATAAAGCTCTCTCATGAACTGGGTAAGCATGTCCCTGTCTTTAACATAAATGTTTTCAAAATCTATATTAATACCATCCAGCTTGTACAATCTTGCATAAATAAGAATCTGTGATATTATCTTTTCTCTTATATCCGTATTGTTTAAAAAATCATGAGTTATATCCGGATTAAAATCATTGGTAACCAGTCCCCAAACCTGATAACCGTTTTTATGAGCCCAGTTTACATATTCTATATCCGCATTGTTAGCAACATTTCCTTCACCATCTACCACTGCAAACCAAGTTGGGGAAACTACATCCAATCCTTCTATAGGTTTCAGTTTTCTAACATCAGGATTTTTGTTTATGACATGCTCCCAAACCATATTTATTTTACCTTTCTCAGGTTTAAAGGGCTCAATAGCAGGTTCTTGGGTTTTAGGCTCTTTAACGGTTGCCTTTATAATATTCAGATATTTTCCGTCAATATATCCAATTACTCCATCAGCTGTTCTCACTTTATACCATTGGTCTATTTGTTCAAAAACACGGACCTGGTCGCCTTTTTTCAGAGATTTTGAAACATAGGGGGAAAATATGGTAGCATCTCGTTTTAAGCCTTTATTCTCCAACAATTCTCCTATTATTACAGCATCTTTGTTATAGTCTATAACCGCAATCCTATCTGATACCAGTCCTACTTGTATGTTCAGCATGTCCTCCAAAAATTCAATGGGTATATATGGAATATTGTCGACAATCCTAGCGGGAACATTTAAGTCAAAAGGTTTCTGATTAACCATGGCGGTAAGCTTGTCCGTTTTCATGGTAATAATTTTATCTTTTGTAGTAAATACAACCTTTTGGACTTTATCGTCCCAAAACGCATTGGAGTCCAGATATTTTTTTATGGTCCTGAAAGAGAGAAGTATGTTACCGTTTTCTATTAACGGCTCTTCCACATCCGTAATAATATCCGTTCCTATCACCAAGTAGTTTTGTCCTTCTGTATATGGTGATTGAGTCCATAGTTCCGTAATATAGAAAAATGCTGCTGCAGCTAGTACAGCTATGCATATAAGAACTGCAATGAATTTTTTCAATCTTACTTCCCCCTTTATACTACACCATCCAATTCACAGTTGCTCAGCTTCTTTTATTATAGATTACACTTTATTTTAGAAAGTTACAATGATTATTATATAGTTACTTTAGCAGTATTTAGCTAAATATAGATACATATTAGATATGTGCTACAGATATAGAAGTTCGCTTTGGCAGTTCTATAGCTTGAACTCACAAAAAGCCTAACGGCATCCAAGAGACATCCGTGTCCAAGGATGCCTAGGCTGGCATCCTTGCCAGCCTTACGGCTTTTTAGTTCGTTCTTCGCTAAGAACTGCTGGCAAAGCTCACAATATATCTTCAGCACATATCTAATATGCCAAGTTACTTTAACGATCTCCTATTCTTTCTATATAGTATCTTAGAAAACTTAAGTATCTGAAAAATAAACATATGTTCCTGTGGAAAAAAATTATATATGTGCTTATTCGAGTAAAAACTATTACTTTTTAGGTTTTCATAAAATACAACAATAAGGACATATGAATTATCCTACTATTCTCTCCGCTCTTTTTTGGACTTCATATAGAATCCGTTCCTCGTCAAGAGTCAGGACCTGACCTTTTTCCATTACTATATGTCCGTCTATTATGACGAATTCTACATCAGAGGAGTTTCCGGAATATACTATGGCAGGCTTAACATTATGTTTGGGATAATACCAGGGCTTTTGGGTATTAATGATTATCAAATCGGCTGCCATGCCTTCTCTTATCTCTCCAGTGTTATCAAAGCCTAAAGCTTTGGCACCGTTTACGGTTGCCATTCTCAATACCTGATCCACAGGTAAAGCTGTAGGGTCTTTGGTAATTACTTTTTGAAGGTATGTAGCCATCCTCATTTCTTCAAGCATATCCAGATT
>DUSG01000119.1 GCA_012842725.1 Clostridiales bacterium | reverse complement strand
CTGGGGTATTCCTTTATAAAGAACTCAGAGCTCAGAACTCAGATTTAGGGTATTCCTATAGGGTCTTTTAGTGAAACTACTGAAAACACTGAAAGGCACTGTTTTTGTATTGTATGTGGGTTTTGTTTCTTGCTTTGCTACGTTCTGCTTCAGTGGTTTTTGCCGCTGAGTATCTTTTTTAGTGTGCTTATGGGGTATTTATTCTGGGTCTTTTAATATGTATCCTTAGAAAGCCACAGTAAAATAGAATAATCATATATGCAGTTCCTTTGCTTGTTCCAAAGTATGCTCATTCTATAGATACAATAACTTTCTAAGCTACAATATATACAAGCATGTTAGGTATGTACTTCAGATATAGATGTTCGCTTTGGTAGTTCTATAGCTTGAGCTCACAAAAAGCCTAACGGCATCCAAAGGACATCCGTGTCTCAAGGATGCCTAGGCTGGCCTCCTTGCCAGCCTTACGGCCCTTTCAGTTCTTTCTTCGCTAAGAACTGCTGACAAAGCTCACAATATATCCTCAGCACATACCTAATATGCCAAGTTACTGTAGCTACCTTAGTAAACATAATGGATATATAATATCGCTTAAGTTATTAACTTTGGTGACTCTAATGCTCATCTAAAAGAGAATTCTAACGGCGCAAAACGGGCATCCTTGCCCTAAGCTTCGCATTTTGCGCCTAGCGCGACATCCATGTCGCGCTTACGAATTCTCTTTTTTAGATTTCGCAAAGAGTCACTGTCAAAGTTAATAAAAATGCTCTATCATATATCCATTATGTTTTACTGTAAAGAATGAAGCTATAGTATATACATCTAAGATACGGATATTATTGGTTATGTTGCTTAGAACCTTTCTCTTAAGTGTATAATTGTATCTAAGAAAACTACAGTGTCTAAAGAATAAGCATATGTGCAAGTGAACAAATTATTGATTTTGCGTGTAACTCTTAGCGAAATATCCCTAGAAAAATCGTATGGGCAGCACGGATGCTGCCCAAGCCCTCCCAAGGCAAGGATGCCTTTTGGAAGGCGTTAGATTTTTCTTGGGATATGAGCTATAGAGTTACCAAAATCAATTCCTTTGTGAACTGCACATATGCTTATTCTATTGTACCATAGTAACTAAGAACAACATATAAAACCGTGCCCTTTCGTGTTTTTAGTGGTTTCAAAAAAGACCCAAAAGGAATACCCTAGCTTCTGAGCTCTTAGTTCATTCAGAATAGGAATACCCTAGCATATAGAGGCATATATTTCAATATAACCAATCAAGGTGGTGATTATATTATATGGATAGTTTCTATGATAATGAAAGCGTTGCCAAATATCTTGAGTATATGGCCTATTTAAATACAATATCCTTTTGTCTTCTATCAGGCTGCGGTATCACTGAGTCAATAGTTGACAAACGATCCGACTATAAGGACATTAAAATAAATGTTGCCCTCTATAGAAAAGCTTTACCTGAATATGAAAATAAACCGGAAGATCCTTATTGTTTTAGCTCATACCTGTGGAAAAACAGAAAAATTAAAAAGATCATAAGTCCTTTAGTCCAAGCCCTGTCTATAATATGCCTCAATCTATCAGCTAAGAAAATTATAGATGGTTCACTAACTATAAAAAACGGAGAGGAAATAGCATATTTTTTTGTCTATTCTGCAGTAGCCCAATTGAATTTCATGTATGATAATCTTACCAAAGATAATCTGCTTTATTCTTTCAGGCACAAAACTGACATCTATGGAAACGATGAACTTAAAATAGATGAAGCCAGCTTAAAGTTATTACCTCAATATTATGCATGTGAAGCTGCTGCTTTGACACAAAATATGATAGATTCCACAAAAAGCTACTTACGTATAAATTCTAACTCTCAAAAGTCAATTATCAATTTACTTCCTGATTTATGTCACATAGCGGTAAAAGATGCTTTTTATACTCCATCTCGCATATTGTGTCAGATATGTGACAGTCTCATAAAT
>DUSG01000118.1 GCA_012842725.1 Clostridiales bacterium | reverse complement strand
TCTATGTTCTTTGATTCTTCTATAGCTTCTTTTAACTTACTCTGAGTTATTTCATAGATGCTGTTTGCATTTTGTTTTGATTCCATAGCTTCTTTTTTGACTTCCAATGCTCTGTTGTTTATCTCTTTTGCTGATATTACTCCTTGCTCTGCCTTATGGGATATATCATCAAGTATTTGTGAAATATGATTGGATGTGGCATTCATCTCTTCCATTGATGCTGAAGTTTCTTCCATACCGGCTGCGATTTCTTCCGTAGTGGCTGATACGTCTTCAATATTCTGATTCAGGTCTTCTATATTGTCTCTCGTGATACTAAACACATTCATGATATTTTCTATGGAATCAACTACATTATCGATTACGCTTCTTTGCGATTCAACCATCTTATTAAACCCGTCCGATAGCAGACCGATTTCATCTTTGGCTCTTATATCTGCCCTGACGGTTAAATCGCCTTTTTCTGCCGCGCTAAAAGCGTTTATAAGAACTGGTATATGTTTTAATATGCTCTTGGCCAATATATAAATAACCAGAGCTTGGAAAGCCAATGCAACTACTATTATTGTAAAGAATATTGTTCTATATGCATAGAGTTCATTAAATGCTTCTTCTACCGGCACCAGCAAACCTACTGCCCAATTGCTCAACGGTATTGGACTATAACTTATATAGTGTTCTTTCCCTTCAATGATTATCCTTTCCGTTCCTTTCTCCTTTGCGAGCATCTTTTTTCCTATTGTAGATAAGTCTCCGCCGATTCTTTCTATGGATTCGTTCACAATCAGTTCTTTGTTGGGATGATATATAAAGTTTCCGTTGCTGTCTATCAATATAGCATATCCTGAACCCTTATACTTGTAACTGCCCATTATCTTTGATATATCGTCAATGGAAATATCAATACCTGCAACGCCAATAACATTACCGTCACTATCATTAACAGGTGTTGCTACGGTAACAACCAGTAAGCCTGTTGCTGTGTCAATATATGGTTCCGTTATTGCGATTCCTTTATTATGTACCGCTTCTTTGTACCATGAACGACCTCTTGTATCAAAGTCGGGTGGTAGTTCAAACTCATTGTGTGTCAGCAAATGGTTAGCCTTATCCAATCCGACAAATACGTTCAGGAAATTATCGTTTTCTTCCTTTATGTTACTCAGAGTATTTATTAAATTTTTATACCCTTCCGTTGATTTTACTTCTTCTTTGGAAGAAACTTTGCTTATATATTCTTTTATATAATCGTTACGGTTTATTTCTTCTACAGCTTCAACAGCAACATTCAGAACATGTTCAATTTCTTTTACCGTAGTTTCTTTAGTTGTCGTCAAATTACTTTCTATACTATCAACCATTATGTCTTTTGTCCTTACATAAATTATGCCTGACATAATGGCTAAAACCAGCAAGACTGACAAAGATGTAAACAGAAACATTTTAAACATAATCCCATAACGAACCTTTGTGCTAATACAAATCACCCTCCCCATTTTTTACTTTTAATACAAAATATTTTTGATATTATAAGTATAATTGTTATTTTTACCCAATGCAATTATTATGTTGTTTTTTGTCAATT
>DUSG01000117.1 GCA_012842725.1 Clostridiales bacterium | reverse complement strand
TTCTTATATACTTCTATCGTATCCTTTACCGTCTTATCCCATGAGTACAGTGATGCCCTTTTAAGGGCTTTTCTTCTCATTTCTTCATATAGCTCTTCATCTTCTACAAGTTTAAGCATGTAATCCCCTAATGCTTCGTAGTCTTCTGGAGGCACAGTAATAGCTCCGTCTCCTACAACTTCCGGCAAGGAAGTTACATTGGAAGTTATAACGGGAGTTCCACATGCCATGGATTCAACAACCGGCAGGCCGAATCCTTCGTATAATGATGGATATACAAACACAGATGCTGCATTATAAAATAAGGGCATATCATCAACCGGAATGAACCCGGGGAATATACAGTCGTTATTGATTTTAAGTTCATAGCTTAAGGCTACCAAATCATCATAGGAACGCCCCGGCTTGCCTAAAATCACTACTTTATGATATTTTTTCAACTTTCTTTTTATATAGGCATAGGCCAATAGCAGTGATTTAATATTTTTTCTCGGATTAAATCCGCCTACATAAAGAAAAAAAGAATCTTCAATACCATATTTCTCTTTTATGTAAGCTCTTGCCAACTGTTTATCCATAGGAACATATATATCTTCTGCTGCAAGTTTGCTTACAAAAACTTTTTCTTCAGGTATACTTAATTCCCTGCATATATCACTTTTTGAAAACTCAGAAACCGTAAGAATTGCATCGCTTTTATCCAATATTTCAGATATGCTGCTTAAAAACTTTTTGCGATAATAAGGTCCCACTGTTGCCGGCATGGTTATGGGTATAACATCATGCAATGTAATGACAAAGGGGCAGGTTTTTTCCTTGGGCATACCAATACCATTATGAGGAATATGATATAAATCCACTTTTCTATCCAGAATAACTTCTTTCATTTCCAGCTCTTCCCAAAACATGTCTTTTCTCATGTTGTTTACAAAGGTTTTATGAAAATCATCTCCCCATATAAAACTATAATCGGAGTCCGTAGGAATCAAAATATAATAACGATTATTCCTGTCTAACTGATTTTGCTTATAGATTAATTGATATACATATGTGCCTATACCTGTGCCACGATACCAGTAAGCTGCCCTGCCGTCAATTCCGATAATCATTGAGCCACCTCCAAAACATTCATTGCTCGTTAATTTATAATATGCCTATTTCTTTTTTTGTAACCCAGAAAATCATGATTTTTATGTTTTTGAATTATCCACAACTTGTTGATATAAAAAAGCTATTGAATCTCAATAGGTTTAAATTTGATTTAGGTCTTTTTGCTTATTCACAATTTGTGCATATGTTGTGGATAACTTGTTAAGAAATTATAGATAATTTGTTAATATTGACTTATTCAATTTCATATTATTAAAGGAGAATTGTACACAGACGGTTTAGGGAGATTAATTTTGCGCTGAAGGATATGAATTATTACAGGGGGATTATTATGAATATAGAAGCCATTGCTAAGGAGTTCGGTGTCAGAGTATTAGATATCAAACCCTTGAGAGGAGTATATTTGGCATATACGGATAGAGGAACCAAGATAATAAAAAAATCAAAGAAAGAGCCGGAAAAACTTTTGTATATTCATGGATTAAAGGAGTACATATATAAAAGAGGATTTCATAACATAGACAGGTTTTTGATTTCGAAACAGGGGCTTCCTTTTGTCATAGAGGGAGAAGAGTTATACATAATGGAAGACTTTATTTTTGGAAGAGAATGCAGTTTCCTGAATCCCTACGATCGTTCAGCCGCCATGAGAACTCTTGCAAAGCTTCATATATATGCTCAAGGATACACACCTCCAACAGGAGCTGCTGAAAAAAATAATATAGGCAAGTGGGAGAAGAATTACCTAAAAAAGATAAATGACTTGGCAAATTTTAAAGAGATGGCTAAAAAAAAGAAACATAAAGATGATTTTGATAAAATGTTTCTGGAAGATGTGGATTTCTTTTTGGAATTAGCTTGGAGGGCTTATGATACATTGAGAAATTCAAGATATAAAATATTGTGCCGAGTGGCAGAAAGCATAAAACCTATATGCCATCATGACTATACATACCACAATATCATCATAGATAAGTATCATAGAATGAATGTAATCGATTTTGATTACAGCTGTCATGAGCTGACATGTTACGATTTAGCTGCAGTGATCCAAAGGGTTATGAGAAGGCTTTCCTTTAACATAGACATTGCTATTGAAATGATTATAGATTATGACAGAGTAAAACCTGTTACTGATGACGAATTTGTTTTAATGCTTTCACTGTTTGAATTTCCTCAGCGATTCTGGAGAGTGACTGATAGATACTATAGTGGCAAAACTCAAATGTCAGAAGAAAAATTTATTAAAAAATACTATGAAGTTGTAGAAGATAAAGAATTTATGCTGGATTTTATCGATGATTTTCGAAGAATAATAACTTGAGCCAAAAGCAGTTGTCACCCTAAATGGAAGGACTACATACAATGTAGTATAACTTCCAATAGTTTAGGAGTGATGATGCAGTGTCCATTAAATGCGGGGATTTGGTCGGCAGAAAGTCATATGGCTGTGATGTGATATTTAAGGTATGTCATATAGAAGAAAATAGAGAAGAAGGCAATACTGCACTTTTGAAGGGTGTAAATGTCAGGCTCATAGCAGATTCTCCCATATCGGATTTGGTGAAGGTATCTGAGGAAGAAGTAGAAAAAGATAGAGAGACCTTTGCAAGAAAAGAGAAAAAAATAGATAAAAAGAAGTCGAAAAAAGGGGGAAGGCTAAGTAGACAAGACAGTAATAAGTTTAGCCAACCTGGGAAGGTTCTGCATCTGGATGGAGACGAAGATTATCTTGAGCTTTGCATGAAGGAATATAAAAAAATGGGCATTAAAGCCTTTGGATATATGGTCAAAGAAACTGAGCAGCATAAGCACGTAAAGAGATTGATACAGGAGATAAGACCTGATATTCTGGTAGTTACGGGTCATGACGGATTATTGAAAGACAGTAAGGATTTGTCAGATATAAATAGTTACAGAAACTCTTTGGGTTTTATGCTGTCTATTAAAGCAGCAAGGGAGATACAGCCTTCATTGGATGAATTGGTAATAATTGCGGGTGCATGTCAATCTCACTATGAAGCATTTTTAGAAGCAGGGGCAAACTTTGCCAGTTCCCCTGACCGGATACTGATACATGCATTAGATCCGGTAAAAGCATGTATCAAGATAGCGATGACCCCTATAAATAAAATAGTAACATCAGAAGAAATATCAAAAGTGACCATATGCGGTATAAAAGGAATAGGAGGAATTGAAACCAGAGGTAAGCATAGAGGTGGTGCACCTAAACCCCGCTACAGATTAAAGCTGGGAGGAGATGCAGATGCTGTGTAATATATATGATTGGGATAATTCAAAGACCATCTCTATGCCCATTGAACAATTGATAAGCTTGATGACAGCTATTAATGTAAAGGAAACTTTTCATCTGGAGAC
>DUSG01000116.1 GCA_012842725.1 Clostridiales bacterium | reverse complement strand
TAACAGTATCAGCTACCAATTTTATGTCATGAACTTGTCCATCATACATAGCTCTTTTTTTATGTTCTTCAACTTGAAAATCAATGATTTTAAATTCTTCTCCGCAAAAAGTTCCCACTAATCCTACTATGGTCCTTGTGCCAATGTCCAGAGAAAAATATAATTCATCTTTGTCCATATCATCACCCTAATTCATCAAATTACTTTTATAAAAATGCATTTAAGCAATATTTCTATAAAAATTTTCATAATCCTTCTATTTTCGACCAATGTTGGATGGAATGCATCAATAGGTTAAAATTCTACAATTTTCATGTTTTATTTGGTTTAAAAAAACATAAGCTAATTATTGAACACATCAGATTCAAATCTGAAAGGAAGTGACTATTTTGCTCAATAATAGGCGCAATATGATAAGAATGAGTACTTTCGGCGCTTTAGGCGGTTTAATGCTCCTTCCTATCTTCAGCGGAAGGATAAGGAAAAGGATAACCAGAACCAGCAGAAATGCATTTTTTAGAATCAGCGATATGATTCAAGACATTATAGATATGAGAAGATAAAACTCAGGTCCTTATGGACCCGAGTTTTTATCTGATTCTTAATTGTCATTACTCAAACTGACTTATAAACTCACTTTTTAATACTCCCATTATTATCTCATCATAAAATTTTCCATCAATGAAGGCAGATTTTCTTGTTCTTCCTTCATATTTAAAACCGCATTTCAAATAACATTTGCACGCTCTTTCATTATATTCGTAAAGTTTCAAGGATACTCGGAATATATCCAATTCATAAAAAGCATAGCGCAATAAGGTTTTTATTGCGTCTTCACCATAACCCTTACCCCAATAATCTCTATCACCTATTCTTATTCCAAGTTTACAGCTTTGATCCACTTCATTGAAATCATATAATTGTATAGTGCCTATCGGCTTCCCTTCGTCAATTGTTTCTATTATCAAATTCATTGGATCATAACCAAAACCTTTCAGCAAGTTCATCCTCAATTGTGCTGTTCCCAGTTTCCCTTCTGTCCATCCCGCTAATTTGTTAAGTTCTTTATCATTATACCAATTGTGCAGATAGAACAAATCTTTTTCACAGCCCTGCCTCAATATAACCTTTTTGCCTACTAAATGTTCTCCCAAATGACGCTTTTTATTGATTTCAACGGAATACATAAGTACAGGAATATACTTGATAAGCTTATAGGGTTTTGAGGAATATGATTCCTTATTTTTCATCACATCATCGATAATATGTTTTTGAATTTTAAATTTCACATTGACATTTTTGTCTAAACCTTCTTTAACAATATTACCATCATCCGTAGTATAAATTGTGTACTGACCTATAACTTCATCTCCATCCATTAGAAACAAACCAAAATTGCCGGATGAATGAAAGAGTATATTGGTAATAAAAAATTTAAAAATCGGAAAACGTTTAAAGAAAATATAATACAAACTGGAAATATCATCGACAAAGGTTTTTACATTTTTTGACCTCAAGGCACTCATTTGATACGCTCCCCAAAAAACAATTAATTTATCATAATTATATCATAATATATGTATATTTACATCCATCATCGGACATAATTCTTAAGAATACCAACGTCCTGGATTTTAACCTCAACAATGTCTCCTTTATAAAGTTTTCCCACGCCTGAAGGTGTTCCCGTAGCTATTACATCACCAGGCATCAGCTCCATTATGCTGCTAATAAAGCTAATGAGCCTACCTACACTGAATATAAAGTCTGATGTGTTTGATTTCTGCTTGGTTTCTCCGTTAAGTACAAGTTCAATACCTAAGTTGTCATAATTAACCCCAGTTGCGATACAGGGTCCAAAAGGTGCAAAGGTATCAAAAGATTTTGCCCTTGTCCATTGCCCATCTTTTTTCTGAAGATCTCTGGCAGTCACATCATTAAAGCATGTTGCTCCCAGAATATAATCATATGCTTCTTCCGGTCTTATATTCTTTCCTCGCTTACCAATGACCAAACCCAACTCAGCTTCATAATCAACTTGTTCAGACATTTCCGGCATTATTATCACAGAATTATGAGCCAATACTGATGATGGAGGTTTCAAAAAAATAATGGGTTCTTCCGGTAAAGGCATCTTCATCTCTTCAGCATGACTTTTGTAATTAAGGCCTACACAGATTATTTTAGAAGGGATACAAGGAGTTAGAAATTCTATTTCTTCAATATTATAAAAATGATCAGTAACCACGTAATGACCAAATATATCTCCTTCTATAGCCTTTACCTTGTCTTCTTCCCATAAACCATAACCGATATAATCATTTTTTTTAAATCTGATAAATTTCATAAAACTTTCCCTCCTATATGCTTATTGCCGAATCCAGCAATATTTCAGGCAAATGGTATGATGAATTCTTAAATTTTAACTCATCATTTTCTTCTATTCCTTCAAAAAGGCTTTTTTCTCTAAGAGGTAAATCGCTTATTACAATCAAAGCAGCTGCATTACGCCCTATGGATTTTGATGCAGTAAATACGGCGGATACCTCCATTTCAACAGCATCACATTCCTTGCTTATCATATAATCAAAACTTTTCTTGTTTTCACCCAATATAGAATCTATTGAAAAAACTCTCCCTTTATGTACTGAAACTCCTAAAGAATGAGCTGCTATCACCGCCTTTTGAATCATTATTTGAGCCAGTTCTTCACTTCCTGATACAACATTTCCAAAGCAGTCTGTGTATATATTTCCGGAATGATATCTTGAAAAGCCTTCCCCAATGACGGCTTCGTTGCATACTAAGATATCCCCAATGTTCAATTTTTCATCTATTGCTCCTGCAGAACCAGAAAAAAAAATGTTCTCGCATTGAGAATAACCTAAAGCTATAACACAATCACCTGTCATTGGAGCCCCTATACCGCTGTTTATGACTGTAACAGGTTTTCCTTTGTATGATAGGGTGACACCCTTATACCATCCCTTAAATTCTTTTATAACACTTTCTGCCCTTTCCATAAAATGGGATAGCTGCCATATAGGACTAATTATAACATTCCTGTTTATATCTTCCAAAGAACATCCGAAGTGTTTCTCCAGCATTATCTCTTTTTTAATCTTTTCGTACATTTAAATCCCTCCAATTCTAATTATAACAAAGATTGTTATAAATCACTATAATACTATGCGCCTTTGTTCATTAATCCTTTCTGAATTCTTTTATAATTATTGGAGGGATTGCAACAAGAATAATCAATATACCAACCAACTTAAAAATGGTAAGCACATTAATACCATAAGCCATTATGCCTGACAAAGCATAACCCAATGGCAGTCCCAACAGTGACAACGTTGAAGCTGTAGAAGATACTCTACCCATCTTATCTGCAGGTGTCGCTTCCTGCATTAAAGTCATCGCGCTACTGCTTATAATCGGTATAAATGCTCCTCCAATAGCTGCCGAAACGCATGCAAGTTGTACATTAGTAATAAATCCGAACAACATCATACCAACACCCAAACCTATAAAACCGGTTATGACTAATGTGCTTTTTTTGAATCTATGCCCTATATGTCCTATTACAAGTGAGCCTGATACCATTCCAACTGTAAATGACATCATGATTAAACTCATTCCTGTCTCTCCTGCCATTAGTATTTTGTCCGAGTACTCAGGTACTAACACATTAAAAGGAGTCAGCATTAAATTGACTAAGCATGCCATTGTCAATGATACCAATAATACCACATTACTCTTTATAACCGCTAAACCTTCAGTAAATTCACAATAAAACTGCCTGATATTTAAAGGTGCAGTTTTATTTATTGATAATTCTATTCTTGCCATAATTGCCGTATACGCCGATATAAAGAAGGTTACTGAATCAATCAGTATTGCTGCCCCAATACCTAAGTATCCCATAACTACAGCCGCAATGGCGGTACCTGCAATTTCTGCCATTGCAGAAGATGCTTGTCTCAAGGAATTTGCAGTAAGATAGTGCTTTTTATCAACTAAAACCTGCATAGCTGATGCCCTGGCAGGACTTGAAAAAATTTCACAAAATGAATTTATAAATGTAAATACATATAAATGCCAAATACTAATCATATCCCACATATAAAGGAATGCCATCAAAGCGGTGTTAAACCCTCTGACTAAGTCGGTTATAATCATAACTTTTCTCTTGTTCATCCTGTCTACCAAAACTCCTGCCATCATGCCAAACAGCACTGCAGGTGCTGCGTTAACCGCCATAACGGTACCCATCATCAATGTAGAACCTGTCATTTCATATACCATCCAAAGAAACGCTATGCTGTCTATGGCATCACCAAACCTAGATACTGTACTCCCCACCCATATTTTTATAAAATTTTTGTATTGCAGCAACACCTTATAGCCTTTTTCTTCTTTTTTTACCACATTCAACTCCATGCTTTAACCCCCACGTTTCAATTAAATCTTAAAAATTTAATCATATTTTTTAAACAATCCCATAATGTAGGTATAAGCTTGTTTATCTTTTCTCGCGCTGCTTCTTTCTATTAACTCTTCTACCTTTTTCTTCAACTCATCAACCTCTTCATCAGTAAGATGAAGTATTCCATAATTCAGTATTTCTTTGTCATCATCACGTCTTTTACTCAAATATTTACCAAAATCCTCTGCTACATTTTTGAACATAGTTTCCTTTAAACTCTCTATATGTTCCTTCCACCCTTCCTCTTTTTCAACCACCTTTTCAACTCTGAATTTTTCTGCAGTAGGAAAATAGTATTTTTCGATAATACCTGACTTTTCCTTTTTATTAACTATTTCCAAAACACCTATTCTTTCTAATTCCTTAACATGATAATGAACTTTGGAAGGAACCACTCCAAGTCTGTCTGCAAGCTGCTTAACTGTCAAAGGCTCTTCGTCAAATTCAAAAAGTATCTTCATCCTGAAAGAATCTGTAAACACCTTTATTTCTTCCAATGAAGTAAGAACTTTTTCCTTTTCCATAAATTCCTCCAAAATATATTTAATAATATATTAATTTTTATCATTAAAATTTATTTTATTGTTCAATTTAATTATATAGCAAAGGATAATTTTGTCAACAAAAAAAGGCTTGCAAAATTTACAAGCCTTTTAATGCTTCATCTATTAATTTTGAAAATTCTTCTGCCGTACGGGATCCCGCTATGACTTCCCCCATAAGTTCACCTCTGCTGTTGACTATCAATGTGGTTGGAACATACATTATCTGATCCAAGAAGCCATCTATTAGACTTTCTGTAGTAATTATATTCTTATATTT
>DUSG01000115.1 GCA_012842725.1 Clostridiales bacterium | reverse complement strand
TCCCTCTATATCGACTGCATAGTCACTTCCAAATACCACATCTCCTGCTTTCAATCCCTCTATTATCTCTGTGCGAATTTCCTCTTCGCCGTCATCATGAATCAGGATATGGTTCACCGTCAATGTAACTTCTTCAACTACCTCAACTTTCACATAATAAACTACAACTTTATTCAGTTCTTCATCTTCGCTTACTACAAAACTTGTTGGTTGATCTGCTGCCACCTGATATCCTTCTATTTCCGGATGAGGGATTTCTATAATTGTCCCCACCTCAGCAGTGCCGACAATAGGAACCAACCCTTCAACAGGTTCACCTGTACCCAGAAGCAGATACTGGATTTCATAAGCCACTTCAACAGGTAATTTTTCCGTTCCATCTTGTTCTTGTTCAGGTTCAGCAGGTGTTTCCATTTCATCTTCTACCGGTTCTCCAGGTTGTTCTCCTCCACCGGATTCTCCAGGTAATTCTTGTTCGCCTTCTCCTTGTTCTACAGTTGCTTCTTCACCTTTCTCTGGTTCTTCAGATGTTTCTCCTCCATCTGGCTCCGTATATGCAGGTGGTTCTTCATCACCCTGTATGTCGTTTCCTACATCATCTATATCTAGATCCTGTTGATCTACAGGTGGTCCACCACCCCCATAAAGATTACTCGGATCACCTTCAGCAAAAGCAGCTATACCCATATTGAAGACCATCAGCAACACCAATAAAAGCGCTATGGTTTTTCTACATTTCCCTTTCATCTTTTTCACCTCCTTCTTTATTAAGCTGAATTCGTAACTTTAATTAATTAAACTTAATTTAATTAATCTTTAGTTAATTATCTATAAAAAGTCAGGCGTCAATATCAATTAACATTTGTTAATTAACATTGATGCTTGACATTTATAGCTTTAATAATTTCATATAGATGCAATAATTATATGAATTTACATATATATCATTATTATGTAATTTTAAGAATAATATACATTTTTGCTATATTCATATTCTTCGTTTTTCATCATGTCTATGAAGATTTTTGCCAAGTTAGGATCAAATTGTGTTCCTGCCTTTCTTTCTATTTCTTCTAATGCTTCTTTATGTGTAAGCCTATGTTTGTAAGGCCTTTCATTCACCATAGCGTCATACGCATCAGCAATAGCAAATATTCTGGCTACCAAAGGTATTTCATCTTTTTTAAGAAGTCCCGGATAACCTTTCCCGTCCCATCTCTCATGATGAACCAAAATCAGTTCATCAATTGCCATCACTTCTCTGGATGCACCTATAATGTGATATCCTATCTCGCTATGTCGTCTTACCTTTTCCCATTCGTCATCATTTAAAGCACCTTTTTTCTGGAGTATATGCTGTGGAACTCCGATTTTGCCTATGTCATGGAACTCGCATAAAAGCTTTAATTCCTCTTTTTCATGTTCATCCAAGCCTACTTTGTCAGCTAACATAAGACATAAATATTTAAGTCTTTCATAATGAGCCTTTGTTTCAAAAGATATTTCCTCAAGCTTGTCCTTTAGATATTTAATCATGGATAACTTAGCATCTTTGCTTTCATTCAACTTGCTGAAATACATCCTATTCTCGGCTTTCTTTAAAGTATCTCTAATATCTTCCTCTTCACTCGTTTTTGTCGCTACTCCAAGGCTGATGCTGATTTTTATAAAATCCAGAGGATTAACCAGACATTTTTCCTTTATTCTTTTTGCAATATTTAATGCCACTTGCTCTGAAGTTTGAGGTAAAAGCACTACAAATTCGTCTCCTCCTATTCTGCAGACAATATCTTCTTTTCTGAAAACCTTTCTCATCAGCTCTGCCACTCTTTTTAAAGCTCTATCGCCCATTTCATGTCCAAATGCATCATTTATTAGCTTGAGACCATTCATATCTCCTAATATTACACTAATGGGCAACTGCCTAGGGCTGTCCAACCTTGATAGTTCAGCTTCAAAGAAGTCTCTATTATAAAGGCCGGTTAATCTATCCTTGTATGCGTAGAAACCTTTTTTGCCATTAAAGTTATAAACCACTCCATTACCTACACTGAAATAATCCGGTATAACAGAATTCTTTATTCTTGAAATATCATTGTAGAAAAGAATGAGGTAGTCTTTGTCATCACTGAATATGTTTATTGAATACAACTTTTTTAGTTGAGGTATATACTTTTCAAACTTTCTTCTGGTATTAGGTATCATATTATAGTAGATATCTTTGATGCCGAATACGTCGTTGCCATACTCCAGAACTATTTCTGACAACCTCTTACCAATCAGATACTCAATCTTCACATCTATTATGTTTTGAAAGTTCTCGCTTGAATCCACCAGTAAATAATCAACAAAGTGATTTTTATCATCGAATATGGGTTTAAATCTAAGAAAGAAATCATATTTAGAAGGATATTCCATCATAATTCTCACTCCCAGAAATAGTTCTGTCCCATTTACTTATGATTAATATATCATCTGTAAATTTCATATAATGTTTTTTACAATTACATGGAAATTTTTTTATAGTTATTTTTTCATTACATTTCAATTACATTTCAATTACACGAAAATAAACATAAAAAAAAGCCCTATTTCCAGGGCATCAAATAAAGCCATTGTCTGAAGACAGAGGTGTAAATTTTATACTTATATCATCAGAATAGTTTTTTGCGACTTTGTAATAATAACTTTTTATTCTATTCTCAATAGATTTTAAACCTTCTTTTTTTGCATTGGTCAGCATTACAATTATCTGATTGTCATTCCAGGAAGTATAGACATCACCTTTCCTCAGTGTTTTCTCCAAAACATCTAACATAACCTTTGTATTTTTACTTAAACCATCCGACTTGCGTGCGTCTTTATTATCTCCTTTAAGAGTTATAAGGCTCATATAACCTATATTTTCATCTCTGGTACTTCTTCTTTTCTCAACATTAAACAAGAATTTAAAATAATCCAAATCGCAAAACAAAGCACCTTCCGCAGGACCTTCTTCAAGTTTGTTCTTAATGCTGCTTAGGTCAGTTTCTCCTTGTTCATCATAATAACTTTGTATTTTCTTATATATTTCTTTAAGGCCTGGTGAAGACTTAACACCCAATTCCTTGTTTAATAATGAAGATATATACTCATAGTGACTCATGGCACTTTTTATTTGTCCCAGCTTAAGCATAGCTTCCATTAAACATATATGGATGCTTTCTTCGTAAGGCTCTATTATTATTGCTTTCTCACATAGTTCGATAATTTTGTTATATTCATCTTTTTGTTTATATAATTCAATCAGCTTAAGCAATAATTTTATGTACAATCTTCTATAATGATTCCTTATTGGAACCAGCCACACTTCATATGAATTAACTGATAGATATGGACCTCTATACAGATAAAAAGCTTCTTCATACAGCTTGATAGCTTCATCAACATCTTCGTTTTCTTTTTCCATAGCTTGATTAATCAATTCTTCAAATTGAACGAAATCTAAAACAACCAATTCTCCTGTTTCAAAACAATAATATCCATTGGCAAAAGTAATACAAAAATATTTTGATTCATCAGCATCTGTCGGGAGATATTTTTTTATCATTTTTCTAAGTCTGAAGATTTGGGTACGCAACATGTTTTTGGGGTCATTTGATTCCTGATCCTGCCACAGATTTTCAATTATTACTTCAGGAAGCAACTTTTTGTTTCTGAACGTGATAAAGTACTGCAGCAATCTATATAACTTATAAGACCGTTTAGTTTCTTCCAATAGAGATTCATTTCTGCAACAAATATCAAAATCTCCTAATGTTTTTATATGCAAATACATCTCAAAAACCCCCAAACAGCCTTAACCATTGAAAGACTGATTCTCATACTGAGTATCCTCCTTCGACGGCCTGTCCCCATTTTTGGTAAAATTTTTCTATATAAAAAAAGAAAAAAAGATTATATCATAGCTTATAATACCTTATTATATCATGTCAAGGCAATAAAAAGATTATTTTTTGGATTATTTTATTTTTTTATAATTTTATCCAGATTTTTCATTTTTTTGCATCTATAATAGATTTTTATTTTTTATTTTTATCCCTTCCCTTATATTTTTATCGGGAGACAATATCACTTGCTCACCTTCCTGGAGCCCTTTTATTACTTCTATCATATCATCGCTTTTCAGACCTTTTTCTATCTGCTTGAGTCTTACCGTTCCATTATCGTTTACAAAAACATAGCTTTCCCCTTCCTGCTCAAACACCGCTTTATCTTCTATAAGTAGCGTACTCTTAGAACTCGCAGTAATAATCTTTATATTCATATCATAACTCGGCTTTAAATCTCTTATCTCCTCATTAAAACTAATCTCTATCTTTATTCTTTTTTGCTCTATACCCAAATCAGACATTTTACTGAAAGCCTGAGGATATATCTTTCTCACTGTTCCCCTTATATCATTGATACCCAGATCTTTATTGCTGATTAATACCTTTGAACCTTCTTTTATATTGGCAATATCATCTACAAGAATGTCACTGGAGAGATACATCTTGTCATAACTTCCTATCTGAAAAACCAACATTCCTTGATGAATTAAACTGCCTTCAGGTGCTTCTGCAAATAGTACAATTCCGTCCATAGGAGATTTTATTATATAGTCTTTTTGTTTGTTTTTTAAATGGTTTATCTGAATTTGAAGCTCGTCTATCTGAGTAAGAAACTGCTTTTCAATATTAGGTGAAAGTCCTTCCTGAGCTGCTGCCATTGTAGCTTTAGCAACTTCAAGATTAGCTTGGGCAGAAGCTAAAGCTGCAACAGAGCTTTCATACATATCTTTGCTTATTCCTCCTGCCTGGTAAAGCTTTTTATTGTTCTCCAAAATCCGCTCTGCTTCGTCATAGGCTATCTGAGCAGTCTTAACCTTAGCCTCAAGACTCTGCAAATCCCATTGACTCAAACCCTTTTTGGCTTCTTCCAACTGTGCCTCAATAGACTGCTTTTGCAATTCCATAGATTTAATTTGCAACTGTAGCTCTTCATCTCCTATCTTAAGCAATACATCTCCTGCTTTTACCTCATCTCCCACTTTTACAGATGAGAGAATTACCACTCCGCTCTGCCGTGCATATATATCAGCCTTGTTTTCTAATTCCACTGTCGCCTTTTCTTCAATATATTCCTCTATATCTCCTCTTTTTACTTCTGTCAGTTCCACTTCCACAGCACTGATTTTTGTCATATAAACATATACTCCCACAACTATGACGATAAGTATAAGACCTATCCAAATGAATTTTTTCTTGCCCCTCACATTCTTCCCTCCTATGAGATGCGGCTTTTCAGCGCATCAATGAAATTAATGTTTCTAATCCTTTTCAGGGCTGCCAATTGCGCTATGGCTGCAAACATAATGGTCGACAGTCCGGCTATTATGAAGGTTTTGGGTGTTATAATCATAGGTAAAGAATACAATTCCGTATTGAATGCATCTGCCATACTATTGATCATCCCTATTCCCATGGGAATTCCAAGAAATATAGCTATAGAAGTAATCACCAAATTCTCCTTTGCCAGCATCCAGAATATTTCTTTTTTGTCAAAACCCATAACTCTGAGAGCTGCCAATTCCATGCGCCTCTCACCAATGCTTATTATCGTAGAGTTATATATCAGGGCGAATCCCAACACCCCTCCAAACAGCATCATTATATTTATGCTTAAAAGCATAACATCAATATACTTTTCAAATGTCTTGGTCATATCATCTATGGAGCTTACAGAGGATATATTCCGTACATCTTCAAGCTTGGTTTTCAAATCCTCCTTTGAAGCAATCGAAAACCCATTTATCATATTCTTTTCTGTCAGGGTCTCTCTCATATGTTCAATATCCATATATGCATTTGCTCCAAGATATTGTCTGATGATTTCCTTAACTTCAAAATACATATCATCTTTTCCCGGTATGAAATTCTTAACCTTTACACGATCTCCTTTTTTTACATTCAAAATCTTTGCCATATACTCTGTAATAAATATCCCCTTATCAGGCAAAGCAACTTTCTCATCGTACACATTTCTGAATTCATAGAATTGGCTATCCCTTGGTATACCTATAATGCTGGCATTCAGCTTCTTCCAGCCGTTGCTTATTTCAAAAGGATATTCTATCCTTGGCTCCAGCTTCCCATCTTTTATCAGTCCCTTCAAATCATATATAACGTCTTCATTCATAGGTCTAGCCAGCCCTATAATATAATCCATCTTCTGAAACTGTCCAAATTGGATATAAAACATGCCTGTGCTGCTGTCCCACATATAGGTTGGAACTGTGTTTATGGCAAAAGCCATAGACAAACCTATGACCAGAAATGCAAATCGCCTCTTGCTCCTTAAAATATTCCTTATCACCATCTTCCAGCTAAAAGACAATCTTCGCCAAAGGAATCCTATTTTTTCTATAAATATATGCTTTCCTGATTTGGGAAGCTCCGGCCTCATTGATTCTGCAGGCATAATCTTCAATACCTGTCTCGCACCCATTAAACCTGATGCTGCACAAAACAGACATGTAAGGATAAGAGAATAGATTATGTATATATAATGAATATCAATATTTAACAGGGGTATTTCGAAAAAAATAGCATATATCTCCGACATTTCACCTGCCAGAATAAGGCCCAAAATTATACCCAGCACGGAGCCTGTTACTCCTATAATAAATGCGTATTTCAGATAATGAAACAATACTTCCCTGTTTCTGTAGCCAATTGCCTTCAAAACTCCTATGGCCATCCTGTCATTGCTGACCATTCTTGACAACACAATGGATATTATGATTCCCGCTACAATCAGAAAAAGCACCGGAATAGCAGCTGCCATCATGTCCAGACCTTTAAGCTCCTGGGTAAGAATTTTATGGCTTAGCTGATCCTCTCTTTTTATTATTCTTTTAATTCCATACTTATCGATCTTTTTGTCCAGTTCATCTGCCACATCCTCTATCATACTTTCATCTTCAACCCTGATGAGGAGTTCATTGTAGTTGCCTTTGTATCCATAAACGGATTGGGCAAATTCCTCTGTTACATAAACCACTCCAAACTTTTCAGGAGCAGGCATCATGGTCTGCTCGTTTTCCATAAGATATACGAATTCTGAACTGGATGCTATGCCTATAACTTTTAGACTGTGTTCTCTTCCATTGATATATGGTACAATAATATCTCCCGGCTTTAAATTTCTTGCTTCAGCAAATTGCCTGATGAGTATGGCATCACTCTGACTTATTTCATCTATGGTATCAGGCGAATATAGCCTGTTGACTTTTCCTCCTCCCTTCGGTAGAGAAATAATCCTGATTCTTACTTTTTCCTCATCATCGTCTGTTTTAAGAGGAACATCAAATGATATCCTCCCTTGAACATCTGTAACTCCTTCTATGGATTCCACCTGCTTCAGCACGCTCTGAGGTATTCTCATAAGCTGAACATGGATATGGCTCAGTTTTGTTTCTTCATAATAATAGTCGATGGCATTCCTCATATTTACAGCAGTAGTGCTGAAAGATATGAAGATACTGAGAGCAACCGTTATGATTACAACTACTGATATGAATTGACCTTTTGAGCTTTTTATCATCCTCAGCAGTCTTAAATCCAGTTTCTTCATCACCATTCAATCCTTTCAGGAGGTATGGGGTCAGGATTCTCTTTTATTTCAGTTATCTTACCGC
The DNA here is from genome assembly GCA_012842725.1 of Clostridiales bacterium. Classification (GTDB taxonomy): domain Bacteria; phylum Bacillota; class Clostridia; order Lutisporales; family Lutisporaceae; genus Lutispora. The sequence continues at coordinate 2,033 of DUSG01000115.1, read as the reverse complement.
TTCTCATCTTTATCACTCTGTCTGCCATGTCCCCTACAGCCATATTGTGGGTTATGACAACAACTGTTTTATTCAGGTTTTTATTTATATTTCTCAAAAGTGAAAGTATAAGTATACCCGTTGAATAGTCTAAAGCTCCTGTTGGCTCATCGCATAATATGAGAAGCGGATTCTTGGCCACTGCTCTGGCAATAGCCACTCTCTGCTGTTCGCCGCCGCTCAGCTGGGATGGGAAATGATCCTTCCTTTCGGAAAGGCCAACTTGTTCCAGGACCTCATCTATGTCCATGGTATCTTTGCATATCTCTACAGCCAGCTCCACATTTTCTCTGGCTGTAAGATTGGCCATCAGGTTATAGAATTGAAAAACAAAACCTACTTTTTCTCTTCGATATGCAGTTAGCTTTGCATCGTTATATTTGGTGATCTCTTCATCTGCGACTATTACTCTACCAGCGGTAGGCAGGTCCATTCCTCCCATAATGTTCAAAAGGGTGCTTTTGCCTGAACCACTGGGTCCCAATATAGCCACAAATTCCCCTTCATATATTTCAAAACTCACATCATCCAACGCTTTGACCTGAACTTCACCCATTTGATAAAACTTGCTCAGGTTTTCCACCTTTATCTGCGGAGTTCTATCCATCTAGTTCCCCTCCCCCATAGATGACTGGAATTGTTTGTTAATATAATTGTACTGTAGCAATGGAATAAATACAACATCGGTCTCCCGCCACTGCTCGCAGGTCTTTTGTCTTTCGTCCCAGTATTTCTTTAAGGTTTAGTTGCTAGTTGCAGGTTATGGATTGCGTATACAGTAACAAAAAATAAGCATATGTGCAAGTAAAGGAACTTAACTGCACATATGCTTATTCTCTTGGCATAATAGTTTCCGAGAATGCTTGTCCTACTTCATGTTACAAAAATCCTATGTGTTCATCGCTTCCTTTTTGTATTTGAAATAGCATTTAGGACAGAGTGACTCATACTCCACATTTCCTTCGCCTTCTATGGCTATCTGCTCACCTTCAAAAACAAATCTGCCATTTATCTTTCTACCGTTGAGCATGGCTTTTTTGCCGCATTTGCATATAGTCTTCAGCTCTTCAATGCTGTGAGCTATAAGCAGGAGTCTGGCGCTTCCTTCGAAACCTTCCATTTTAAAGTCAGTTCTGAGACCGTAACATATGACAGGTACGTCCAACTGACAGGCAATCATAAAAAGCTGGTCTATTTGATAAGCCTTCAGAAACTGTACCTCATCCACCAACACGCAATGAAGTGGACCATTTTTTTTCATCCATTCTTTAACCAAATCAAATATATTATGGTCTTTTTGTACAAGATAATCTGCTTTACGAGTCACGCCCAGCCTTGATACCAGCAGGTCTCCACCTTTTGTATCCGTCATAGGCTTTATTATGAGAACTTTCATACCTCTTTCTTCATAGTTGTGTGCCACTTGCAGCAAGTTAGTTGATTTGCCGCTGTTCATTGCTCCATATCTAAAATATAATTTACTCATATGTACCTCCTCCAAATGAAACACCGGTGAGCCACCGGTGGCTCCGTTGTCCCATTCATATAAAAAATTGAGGTTAAAGCTGATACTCTAACCTCATATTCTTATTCTTCAGTCTCGTTATCCTGAATATTGTATTTTTTCTTAAATCTATCTACTCTTCCACCAGTATCAACGAATTTCTGTTTTCCGGTAAAGAATGGATGGCATTTTGAACAGATTTCAACCCTGATTTCTTTTTTAACGGAACCTGTTGTAAATGTCTCACCACAAGCACATCTTACGACTGCTTCACCGTATTGTGGATGGATGCCTTCTTTCACACTACTCACCTCTTTCTGATGAATTATGTCAATTTTATTGTATACGCATTTCAACTGTTACATTATATCATAATATATATTGTATGGCAAATTATTTTTTAAGCATATTTTGCAAGCTGTTTCCTAATAAAATCAACAAATTCCTCATTGGTCTTGGTCCTCTGCATCCAACTGATAATCAAATCCGC
>DUSG01000114.1 GCA_012842725.1 Clostridiales bacterium | reverse complement strand
ATCAATGATGGCGTAAGAGCCATTGACCTTATAGATATGAGCCATTACATAAAGGCCGATTATATAAACGGTTCCCATATGTTTGAAGAATTAAGGCTTATAAAGGATGAACAAGAAGCTGAGTATATGGCCAAAGCCGGAGAAATTGCAGACAGAGCTTTCGAAGAAATCATTAAATTCATAAGGCCAGGTATCAGGGAAAAAGATATAGCCAATAAACTGAAAGAGCTGTTAATAGAGCTGGGAGGAGAAGAATTATCCTTTGAACCGATAGTTGCTTCCGGTCCTAATAGTTCAAAGCCTCACTACAACGACGATAAAAGGGTAATACAGGAACGCGACATTATCGTGTTGGATTTTGGCTGCAGATATAAAGGTTACTGCTCGGACACTTCCAGGACTGTATTTGTAGGAGAGCCTACGGAAGAACAGAAGAAGATATATGAAATATGCTTAAGGGCTACTACCGAAGCCAAGAAAGCTGTAAGGGAAGGAATTACGGCGGAAGAAGTGGACAGATTAGCCAGAGATATTATAACAAAAGAGGGATATGGACAATACTTTATAAACAGGACAGGACATGGTATAGGACTTGCTGTACATGAAGCACCATATATAAAGGAAGGAAACAAGCAGGTATTAAAGACCGGTATGTGCTTCAGCGTAGAGCCTGGTATATATATTCCAGGAAAATTCGGTATGAGGGTTGAAGACATTGTTATGGTGGAAGGAGATGGTGCGAGAGTATTTAATAACTCCAACAGAGATATGATTGTACTATAAGGGGTGGGCAAATGAAAGAAGAACTAGGCCAAAAAATAAATGAAATCAGAAATGCTAAAGGGATGACTCTTAAAGACTTGAGCGAGAGGACAGGCCTATCTGTCGGATTTTTGTCTCAAGTGGAAAGAGGTCTGACTTCCATAGCTTTGCTATCATTGAAAAGCATAGCTGAAGCTTTGGATACGGATTTATCTGAATTCTTTGCCCCCCCGAAAAAGAATCGTTCCTTGGTATTGAGAAGCTTTGAACAGGAACACATACAATATGAAAACAATGAATATATACTGGCTAATCTGTCAGGCAGCATGGAAGACAGGATTATGGAAGCGATGCTGGTGACTATCCTTCCCGGAGATGAGAAGACTGCACCCGCTAAATCTCCACATGACGGGGAAGAATTCATCTATGTATTGGAAGGCGTATTGACATTATGCTATAAAGACGACGAGTATGACATGTATCCCGGAGACAGCGCCCATTATAAAGCCAATGAACCTCATACATGGAGAAACAGAACCAATAAGCTTGTGAAATTGTTGTCCATAAATACACCGGTTATCTTTAACCAATAAGCATATAAAAATGGAATAATCAATGCATCACCATAATAAAACCGATACAATGTAAACCTTTACAATGTGTCGGTTTTATTTCTTTTTTTAACAACCTAGTGTCATGAGAATAACAAAGAACATTAATATTGATATATATTTATAGTTTTTTGTTTTTCAATATATTATACTGAAACTAATAAACTACAGTT
>DUSG01000113.1 GCA_012842725.1 Clostridiales bacterium | reverse complement strand
ATTATTACTATTGCTCCTATCCACTGCATACCGGTCAGCTGCTCGTTTAATACAACCCGTGACACAGTAAAGCCGGTTATAGGAACCAGCAATGATAGCGGCGCCACTTTTGCAGCAGGGTACTTACCCATTAAGCTGCTCCACACACCATATCCAAACAGTGTTGCACACAGAGCCAGATATAGTACCGAAAATACAGAAATAAAATTGATTTTGTCAAATGAGTTCATTAGGACTTCCGGTGAATCAAGCAATAAAGCTATGCATATAAGAGGAATAGGAGGTACAAGACTTGACCATACAACCATTCCCATCATATCCAATGTCTTGCCCTGAGCCTCGGCTTCATTCTTGGCATATCGTAATATTATATTAGAAATAGCCCAGAAAGATGCTGCCAGAAGTGTCAGCAAGAATGCTCCAAAAGGAACTGAAGATAATCTTCCGTCTCCTATCATTCCACCGATAAGGCAAAGGCCAATAGCAGCCACAGTAAGACCTGTTATCTGGTTTCCTTTTATAGACTCCTTTAACAGGATTGCTGCAAATAAAGGAGTCAAAAAAGCTTGGGATTGCAAAACTATCGAAGATATCCCTGCCGGCATGCCTATATCCATTGCATAAAACAAGCAGGAAAACTGACCTACTCCGACAGCCAATCCATAAACTATTATATATTTCCACTGTATGGATGGTTTCCTCACAAAGAATATAGCAGGAAACGCTGCAAAAACATATCTCAACGCAGCCAAAACCATGGGTGGTATACCTGAAAGCCCCAATTTTATAACAGTAAAATTTCCACCCCATATTATGACTACAAGAAAAGCCAGTAATAAATCTCGCTTTTTCATAAATCAAGTCCCCCATTTATTTTATCGTTAGTAAACCGTTTCTTCCGGTATCACTATATATTTGGAAAACAATTCTATCTCCAGTTCACCGTCAAAATCCTTGTCTACAGACTGCATAACACATTCTTTTATCCTATATCCATTGATTCCTATTTCATCATTTTTGCATATGAATCCTATAGAAGAACAGCTATATACAGGTTTTGACTCCAGATATTCCTTCATGATAAATCTCAATTGTGTGTTATCCTCTGTCTCATATTTTATTACAGCAAGGTTTTTCCCTTTAGGACATATACTTTCCAGAGCCTTTGTTGCATGCTGAATCATTTTTTCTCTTTCTGCAGAATCTTCTATCTGCTTTGATTTTTCTATAAGGTCCTCATAAGGGTCATAGGAATATATCTCATCAATAAAGAAATGACTTTCTTTTCCTAGAGTCTCATCATAATAGACTACTTTTGAACCAATATCCTGTTTGCCAAACTTCGCAACAAACGGATGTTGAATGGCTACTTCCTTTATGTTTCTATCAACCTTTAGCACCACGGTCAAATCCTTTGACATATCTATTCTGGGAAACTCTTCCCCTTCCACTTGGTCATATCTGGCAATCACCAGATTTTCTAATTTCTTGTCATCCCATTCTTCAGATATCAATCCCTTTTCCACAAAGTGCTGCAGGTGCATTTTTCCTTCTGCATTTCTATCATATATATGACTCCAGGTTGATGATCCGAATCTGATGATACTGCCTTGTATTTCCATCTCCTTGATATGAAAATGTTTCTGCTTTTGCATCTCCTTTATATGATGGAGAAATTGATGCCTGTTTGTTATCAATTCATCCCTTACGATATTAAAATCCTCGGGGAATACTTCATCAGAACTATCATCATTCAACTCATCATTCTCATACAATAACCATAGACTGCTCTTATCTTTTTCAACCGTCAAGCTTAACAACAAAACCTTCGTTTCTTGTATGGTTACGGTTTTGTTTATTATATACTCTTCTATAGGAAGAAGCATTTGCTGCTTCAGATGTTTTAATAACATAAAATTATCTCTCCCTTTATTCGCGTTTTTATATAATCTATATCTTCTATCCTCGCTGCATGATGAATAAAGCAATCATTAGTACTGCTTTATCTTCACACTACCTATCTGCAGCAAATTCTTTTATAAACTCAAGAATACTTCTCTCATATTCATCCGGGTAATCAAAAAAAATTTCTGCGTGTGAACTATCTTCAACAGTAAATATCTTCTTATTGTCGTGATTAACGGAATTATATATATCTACACCCATAAAATAAGGAGTTACTTTATCTGCCTTTGTATTTATAATCAGTAATGGAACCTTTGTTTTTTCTGTATGTTTACAGACATTTGCATCTTCATAGGAGAACCCAAGTTTGATTTTAGTTGCGATATTTCCCATGGACATCAGAAAATCTATTGGTATTCCGGTATTCATTCCTTCCATCTCTGTAGAAAGCATATAACTCATGTCGCTTATGGGGCAATCCAATATTGCAAAATCAACATATTCATTTGCTTTATCTAATCCTAGATATATTCCAGCAGTTGCTCCACCGAATGATGTTCCCCATATCCCTATTTTTTTATCTGGGCTTATATTTTCTATCAAATATGATACACAATCACCCAGATCATAGCTTTCCAGATAGCCAAATGTAGTATATGGTGCTGTATTCTCTCCCGAGCTTCGTTGGTCATAGGAAATCACATTATATCCGTTTTTCAGAAACATATCGGCTATGGGATAATTTGTCCATCGGTTTCCCCCTAAGCCATGAACCATTATAATGGTGTCCTTATTCTTATTGCCGTCCACAGTAATATGGTCAAATGGAATCATATGTCCATTAAATGAAGATTCTATTTGAACTGTCTCAATATTGTATTTGGATTTGAAGCCTTCCAGATCAAAACCAATTTTATTAAAATAATCTTCAGCTTTTTCAAAACTTGTGCTATCGTTGTCCACCAATTGCATAGAATTGCTGAAAACAGCCATTCCGATGTAATAACAAGTGCCAACTATACCAATAAGTAAAATAAGCCCCAATGTTATTCCAATTATTGTCAGTGCTTTTTTCTTCTTCATCTATTTATCCCCTTTACATATTAGAGATTATTTTACTATATCATATTTATGAAATATATACCACCTCATCAATAAATTCGTCTTTACCTTCCCTATGTCCTTCAATATCAGAATCACCATAACTCTTATCCCAGTAATTTCAACCGAAGACTTGCAAATTATTAATTGAATTTGCACCATTTGTAATAGACTGATTTAAAGCGAATCTCCGGGAATCTGATATTCCTGGGAAGAGGAAGAAACCTTATCCTCATTATATTTTTAGACAACAGGAAGGATAAATATATCAAAGAAAAACATATTGAGTTTAATAAAAATGATTTCCAGTTAAAAACATAATCAACTACCTCTGTTTCATTATAGATAATAGAACCTAGATTATTATTTATATAATGAATTAATGAAACAGCCCATACATTTTCTGTCTTCATATATACAAGACCTAGGAAAACAGAATAGCTTATGCAAACAATCAATTGATTCAATACAGGATAAAGAGATAATTTTGGACTATGGTAGAAAAGGTTTACAGGTAAGTGCCAAATCCCCCAAATAAACCCTAAAAGAATTACTCCTTTCCTTTTGCCCATCTTTTTCTGAAGTATAGGTTGCAAAAAATACCTCCAACCAAGTTCTTCACCTAAAAAAGGCATAATGGCGATAAAAAAGTTTAAAGGTAATAGAATAGTCTTGAACAAAACTACCGGATCTATAAGAGGGGCAATAATATCTATACGTTCACTACCCAGTATATATAATGTTGTAGCTAGTCTGAATATATAAAGTATGATAAATAGAATAGTATACCGAAAAGAGTCCTTGCCGTTTTCAGATAACTTCAGTCCGTAATTACTTATTTTTTCATCACTTTCATATGTATATATAAGAATCAGAGTTATGCTTCCTATGATCATCCAATAACCCATATGTTTGGTTAGATCTCTATTAAGAATAACCACCTGTAATATAAGATAAAGAACTGAAGTAATCGAAAAAAACAGGTAGGTTCCAAAGAATTTTATGGGCAGGTCTTTTCGTCTTTCTTTATCTGACATCAAAGCTAAAATCGCACCCATGTCTGGATAATACATCTGCAATAATACAAAATAATCTACCGGATGCTCAGTATATATAATTCCCATAACAATCCCCATGAGTATGGTGAGTCCAAAGGTAACCACGAAAAATATAGTCATTTCTCTTTTAGAAATATTGCATCTATTCATTTTATTTCCCCCACTCTAATCAACACCATAACCTTTAGTATTGTTTGATTACAGTTTATCCATTCCAGGAAACCTTAACTGCTCATACTCATTTTTAGTCTCAAATGTATGAAGATAGTTAAAACACTCTTTGACATCACATAGAATACCAAGAGACTCACATGTGCCTTTTACTATATTCATCAACTTTTGATTATTTGGGCTATATACCATATATGAATACTTATACTTCTCAATATATCGTTCTTTCATTCCCGGAAAATGCTCATCCAACTTCTTATAGAAGTATTCTCTGTTTCCCTCTCTGAGTGTCAATCCAATACCGAAGCAGATTATTCCATGGACTTTAGCCTCAATGCAATAATCCAGGATACCCCGGATATTCTCTTCTGTATCATTGATGAAAGGTAATAAAGGGCTTAACCATACAATTGTAGGTATTCCATTATCCCGCATTATCTTTAATACCTCAAAACGCTCTTTTGTTGTGCTGACATTTGGTTCGATTATTTTACATAACTCTTCATCATATGTGGTAAGAGTCATTTGAACCACACACTTTGTCTTTTCATTTATTTTTCTGAGCAAATCCAAATCCCTCAGAATTCTTGACGATTTTGTCTGTATAGCTAATCCAAAGCCATAATTATAAATGAGTTCAATACATCTTCTTGTGAGTCCTATTTTTTCTTCCAGATGAATATATGGATCGCTCATTGCTCCAGTGCTTATCATGCATTTCTTTCTCTTTCTTCGCAAGGCATCTTCTAATAATTCAGCAGCATTTATCTTTACTTCTATATCTTCAAAATCGTGATCCATCTGATAGCACTTGCTTCTTGAATCGCAATAAATACAACCGTGAGAACATCCACGATATATGTTCATCCCATTTTGAGGTGACAAGATACCTTTTTCTTTCTTTTCATGCATAATATTCTCCTTAAAATATTTTAGTTAATTTTAATTCCCACTTTAAATAATGTTTTCAGACTATATGACTCAATATATAGAAAAGATAATTACATTTTATATACCTTCATTAATTATTTCGATTGCCTTTTCTATAAATTCGTCTCTGCCCTCCTTGATTCCTTCTATAGTAGGCTCAACATAAACATCTGGTTGCACCCCTACTATTTGAATACTTTCTTTATTGGGGTAGAATACACCTAATCCGCTCATAGTTGTTCTTATATTCCCCGGAAGATAAAATTCACGATAGTCACCATTGGTTCCCGCTGAAGGCTTTCCAATAATAACTGAGTTAGGTGCGTTTCTGAGAGACATGGCTGTAGTCTCTCCCTGGCTCATAGTCCGTTCATCTATTATAATCATTAATCTGCCCTTATATATATCATCGTTGGAGATTTCGTTATTTTCTTTTTTTGGTTTTCCTGATACAAAGGGAATAGAATAAAAGAACTCACCCGGTACTGCACGATTAGGAATCGACACTCTCATAAATTCTTTTTGAGTTGGTATCAGGTATTCTGCTAATTCATAAACTATTGGTGTGGATGGGTAGTTTCTAAGATCTAATATTAAACCTTTAGTATTCCAATATCTTTTCATGATTTTATCAATGTCACCCTTTTTCAAGAAACCAACATTTATATAATAAATTTCTCCATTCTCCATCTCCTGTGATTTAGTCTCCACCCTGTAATTAATATCTTTTTGACTGCCTTTAACATTTACAACAAGTATCTTTCCATCTCGGAGCACAGTAACATCAGTGTTCTTTTCATGAAGCCTTAATAAATCATCATAAATAAGCCTTCCAGTATCCTCTCTGGATTGGGATATGTATTTTCTTCTTTCTTCTAATATCTCATTTATATCTTTATTGCCTACTTTTAGTATTATATCTCCTAGCTCAAGTCCACAACTAGAGAATACCTTATTCACAACTATCTGATCCCCAATTTTAACGAAGGTTACAGGAATCCTATATATTCCAAAACGTTTAGATATATAATTTCTACTTTTATCCAATAACATAACATGAGAATCATGTATTCTGGTCGTCAATTCTGCTATTGTCATCAGATATGATTCATAATCCGACCCATTTATGAACTCTGGTATAAACTCCAACAATACTTGATTCCAATCCTCTCCCATTATTTCTTTATAAGGATAATAATATTCTATAATATTCCAGTAACGAAATAAACCTAGCAGTCTGTAGCCTGTGTCATCAAACTTCATGTTTGGATAAGGGTTTTCATTTTCAAAAAACTGGTATGGTGAATCATCCTTAAAACTGACATATGCATTCTTCCTATCAAGAATACGAATATCTAAAAGACTGGATAATTCATTGCTCAAATCTTTCCCCAGATAATTTTCGTCCCTGCACCAATCTGTAGATGGCCTAAGCTGAATTGAATCTTCAGGAATCTGGTAATGCTGCTGCATATCTTCAATATTAACTCCTTTATTGAAAGAACTCACCCACCGGTAGAGAATTGAATTAACATCTGCATCTTCTTCTAAAATTGAAGGCATAACGCGAAAGAGTTCATAATCCCAATTGATATCTCCGGCTATAACCATAGGATGATAATACTTTACTACTCCCCATACCTTACAAAGTTTAGCAAGGTCCAGAATCTTTTTATCAGAGATAATGGTAAAATGTATACCACTTCCATGGTCAAACTCATGGTCTTTATCTCTTCCTAATTGCTGAGAATTATCTTTCAGAGAACAACCCACCAGACTGAGGCAAATGAAGATAAAGCAATATAATGCAACTAACCTCCAGTATCTTTTCTCCTGCACTATCATCGCTGCCCCCTTCATAATAATTCACGTAAAATAGAAGTAATTGCTTCTATCTCTCAAAATATATAAGAATCAATCACTTTCCATGAAATATTATTGTTATCTATGCTATAACTAAGCAGCATATATCCGTAAGCGTGTCCATCTTCAAAATATGCAAAAACCCATTTATCCGAGAGTACATATATTTTATCCTCGTTGTAAAAACCCATTTTCCCTCCTAATGCACCTTTATAAGGAATCAATTCATCATGTTTTACCAAGTCATTTATTATATCCTGCACAGTACCTTCAAATCCTTTTAGTTTCAAACCCACAATAATATCCGGGTTATTTGACGGGAAATTATCTATAATCCGGGTATATTCCTCTTTCTGTTTTACAAGATCTTTGACCTGTGAGTTTAAATTTGCTTCCCTTTGCATCCAGTTTGTTTTTTCAGCTTCCAATTCTGAAACTCTTTCATTCATAAGATTTAAAGTTGTCTCATATTTGTTGACTGTAACCATAAATATTGTAATTATAAGGATAATCGCTGAAACCCATATGAATCTTTCTCTTTTGCTAACGGTGTCAGCCATAAAACCTATCTCCTTTCTAAGCTGGCTTTTTAACCAGAGTGTTAGCCTTAGATGCCTTTCACTTAATTTGATTCTAACTTATAAAATAAAAAAAGAGAAGCCGAAATCCAAAATGTGGATTTTGCTTCCCTTTTCATTGTATAATTAACTTCAAAATCCAATATTCTACATCAATCCGTTTTGCTCCAATATAGCGCTTGCATTT
>DUSG01000018.1 GCA_012842725.1 Clostridiales bacterium | reverse complement strand
TCATTACTGCCAATGCCTGAGCGGCGAAAGCCTCGTTAGCTTCCACAAGGTCGATATCTTCAATGGTCATATTTGCTTTTGCCAAAGCTTTCTGAGATGCAGGTACAGGTCCGTATCCCATTATCTTAGGATCTACTCCTGCAGACGCATAAGAAACTATAGTAACTAATGGTTTTATTCCCAACTCTTCTGCTTTTTCTTTAGACATCAATACAACCGCAGCCGCTCCGTCATTTATTCCTGATGCGTTACCGGCTGTAACGGTTCCGTCTTTCTTGAACGCCGGTTTCAGCTTAGCCAATGCTTCCAAAGTTGTGCCAAAGCGTGGATGTTCGTCTGTATCAACAACTATAGGATCTCCCTTTTTCTGAGGTACTTCTACAGGCACTATTTCGTCTTTGAATCTTCCTTCTTTTATTGCTCTTTCTGCCCTTAGCTGGCTTTCCAAAGCAAATTTATCCTGCTCTTCTCTTGTTATATTCCATTGCTCAGCAATATTTTCGGCTGTGATACCCATATGATAATTGTTGAATATGTCAGTCAAACCGTCATGTACCATGTAATCGATTATAGCTCCGTCGCCCATTCTGTAACCCCATCTAGCATTAGGTAAAAGATAAGGAGCCATGCTCATGTTTTCAGTACCGCCGGCTACTATAATATCGGCATCTCCTGTCATTATTGCCTGAGCACCAAGAATTACTGTCTTAAGACCTGAACCGCATACTTTATTTATAGTCATTGAAGGAACTTCATTTGGTATTCCGGCAGCTATAGCAACTTGTCTTGCCACGTTCTGACCGAGACCTGCCTGAAGAACGCTTCCGAATATAACTTCGTCTACCAATTCGGGTTTTACATTAGCTCTAGCCAGAGCTTCTTTAACAACAACTGCACCCAGTTTAACAGCAGATACGTCTTTGAAACTACCTCCAAAAGCTCCTATAGGAGTCCTAACAGCACTAACAATAACAACCTCTCTCAAGATTATTCCTCCTTAATAATTTATTTTTCATATATACCATATAATAAAGCAAATAACGTGCCATTTATATATGTATTTTCATCCAATAATGTAATTTTGTTTTTTCAATGCACATGGCAAATAAACAAATATAAAAAACTACTTATAAAAATAATATTACCAAGAATTTGTTGATGTTTGTCTACATATTCTTGGTGATTTATCTTATATTTTATTAAAACATTTAAAATACTGAAAATTAAAACACAAGCAAATATGTAGAAATATTTCTACATATTTGCTTGTGTAGATATTATTCTACACTAAACCTCTTTAATATTGATACCGTATTTTTTTAGTTTTTTGTAAAGGGCAGTTCTATGGATACCCAGATGCTTTGCTGCTTCAGTTCGGTTACCATTGCTCAACTCCAGCGCTTCCATTATAGCTTTCAGTTCTGCATCAATTACCCTGTTTCTAAGACATGCTTTATCAACTTCTGTCTCTCTATCTGTTAAATAATTTCTAATATAATCTGGTAAATCTTCCAACGTGATAAGATTGCCTGAAGACATGTTGGCCGCTCTTTCAAGAACATTTCTCAATTCACGTACATTGCCCGGCCAATTATGAAGCTTCAATGCTGTCATAGCCCTGTCGGAAATGGTTTTAGGTGGGAATCCCATATTTCTGACCAATTGGCTTAGTATCTCATCGCATAATACAGGAATATCGTCCATTCTGTCTCTTAAAGGAGGAATGTTTATTTCAACCACGTTAAGCCTGTAAAATAAGTCCTTTCTAAACCTGCCCTGTTTAACGCACGTCTTCAAATCTTCATTGGTGCATGCTATCACTCTTACATCTATCTTGATTTTGGTATTTCCGCCAATCCTTTCAAATTCTCTTTCTTCCAAGACTCTGAGAAGTTTGGCCTGCATGCTATAAGACATGGAGGCTACTTCATCCAGCATAATTGTTCCACCGTTGGCCAATTCCAATTTTCCAATTTTGCCTTCTTTTTTTGCTCCGGTAAATGCTCCGCCTTCATATCCGAAAAGCTCTGATTCCAGCAATTCATGAGGTATGGCAGCACAATTTATCTGCACAAAAGGTGCGTATTTCCTGCTGCTTGCATTGTGTATTGCATGGGCGAAAAATTCCTTACCTGTTCCGCTGTCGCCCTGTATCAATACTGTTGAATCGGTAGCAGCTGCTTTTGCTGCAATTTCTTTGAGTTCCATCATCTTCTTGTTCTGGGTTACGATGCTGTCAAAGGTATAACGTGCGCTATACATCTTGCTTATTTCATTTTTGTATTTATCAACGGTTTTTTCAAGCATTTCCAATCTCTTTGCCAGAGCCCTTATTTCATCAATATTTCTAAACAATACTGTCCCTATGGCTCCTATCACTTTACCATCTTGTATTATAGGAATTCTGCTGGCCAGCATATCACGGCCCTGTATTCTTTGTATATCGCATAATTCCTTCTGACCTGTCTTTACAACTACGTGAAGCCTTGTATTTTCAATCACTTCATCCACGTGTTTACCCAGTACGTCCTCTTCTTTTATACCCAATAGCTTTTCGTAACACCACTTCAGTATTCTTCCCTCTTTATCTACAAGAACCATTCCCTGATATGCGTTATCAACTATATCTTTCATTGCATCCAGACTGTATTTCAGTTCATTTATTTTCCAATTGGGGTCATTTTTTATTGTTAAATCTTTGAAAACCATTACGGAAAACATATTTTTGTCTGCTATGCGCAGATTCATCTTTTCTACTTTTACCTGTTTATCTCCAACATACAGTTCTTTCTCTTCTTCAGACTCATTATTGAGCATCTTGTCCAAACCATGTTTTTTCAGCACATTGACAATAGCTTTTTCGTTTTCTTTCTTCACATTGAATAACTGCATAAAAGCATTATTCGATATTAACCTTTTATCAGTAGAATATGCCACTATTCCTTCAGATAAACAGTTTAAGAAAGCCTGAATGTTTTTTAATTCCCTGCTTTCCATTCATAATCACCTATCATTCGATTAACAATTTTACATTCTATATTCATTTTAGAAGACTTGCAAATATATTGCAATGCAAAATACCTGAAGAATTGTCACCAAAGTTCAGATTTTGAATAAACTGATTATGTATATATATTTCTTTAGGGTGATTTAGATGTTGGCAAATGTATCGAATCCTTATAGAAACTATATTGCCGGAGTATCGACAAAGGTACCTGTAAAAGACGGCAGTTGGACTACCTACATCAATTTTGACAATGCAGCCACCACACCTCCTTTTATTTCTGTAGTCAATAAAATAGTTGATTTTTCACAATGGTATTCCTCTATACATAGAGGAACAGGATATAAATCAAAAATTTCTTCGGAGATCTATGACAATTCCAGAAAAGCAGTGCTTGATTTTGTCGGAGGCACATGCGGCAAAGATTGCGTGATATATGTAAAAAACACAACGGAAGCCATAAACAAGCTATCCAATATGTTTAAGGAGATTTATAAAACAGGTGTTATATTATCAACTTTCATGGAACATCATTCCAACGATTTACCTTGGAGAAATAAATTCTATGTGGATTATGTAAATATAGACCAAAACGGGAAACTTGATCTGGAAGATTTAGAGAGGAAATTGAAAAGATACAACGGTGAAGTTCGTCTTGTAGCTGTTACGGGTGCATCCAATGTAACCGGTTACAAAAATCCCATTTACGAAATAGCCCGACTTGCTCATAAATATGGATCAAAAATTTTTGTTGACGGAGCACAGTTGATCCCCCACTGCCCCATAGATATGAAAGACCACTCTTCCCCTGAACATATAGATTTTCTTGCTTTTTCTGCCCATAAAATGTATGCACCCTTCGGAATAGGAGTCCTTATAGGACATAGTTCAATCTTTGGTAAATGCCCACCTGATTATAAAGGAGGCGGTACTATAGACATTGTAACTCCTGATTATGTAAAATGGGCTGAACTTCCCGACAAGGAAGAAGCAGGAACACCAAATGTTATGGGCGTCGCAGCTTTATTGGAATCCATAAATATGCTCAGTTCTATTGGTATGGAATTTATCGACAGATATGAAAAGGGTCTTGTAAATTATGCCTACAACAGATTATCAAAATTTGCCGATATAGAGCTTTATGATTTTCATAAGTGGCCTGATGACAGAGTATCCATCATCCCTTTCAATATAAAAGGCCTGCACCACAGCCAGACTGCACGAATACTTTCCGATGAAGGAGGTATAGGTGTAAGAAACGGTTGTTTCTGCGCACAACCTTACATTCAAAAATTGCTGAAAATAAGTGATGAAGAAATGGAAGAAAGAATAAAAGGCAATGTAAAGAATCCTCCCGGTTTTGTCAGGTTCAGCTTCGGTCTCTACAATACCTATGAAGAAATCGATAAAGTAGTCAAGTTGCTCAGCAAGATAGTAAAGAATAAAGAACATTATACAAAAGAATATCCTTTGGACTACTAGCACAGAATATAATAAGTATTTTACCAAAGACAATTAAGGGAGGTATTACTTTTGGCAAAAAAGCTTAATATACTCATGTTCAGCGGTGATTATGACAAAGCTCTGGCAGCACTGATACTGGCTAATACGGCAAAGCAGATGGATGTCGACGTAACCATGTTCTTTGCATTCTGGGGCCTTTGTCTTTTAAGAAAGGAAGATAAGACCGATGCAGAAGAAAAAAGTTTTTATGAAAAGCTTTTCTCATATATGGCTCCAAAAGGACCTGAAGATTTGCCATTATCAAAAATGAATTTTGGCGGCATTGGCAAAGCCATGATGTTGGAAATGATGGATGACAATGAATCACCTAAACTTATCGATTTTCTCAACGGTGCCCGAAAGAACGGCGTAAAATTTTACGGTTGTAAGCTTTCAATGGAAATTATGGGTATCGGCAAGGATGAACTGATACCTGAGGTAGAAGTAGTTGATGCTCAGCAATATCTAAAGGATGCCTTGGAAGCCGACATGCAGCTGTTCATATAAATTTGATATTAATGCTTCTATATTGCCATTAATAAGAAAGGCTTCCAATGGAAGTATTTTAACAATTAAGGAAGCCTTTCTTGAAACCCATTACGGAAAGTTTACATTAAGGAAAAATTATACTTTCCTATGGGTTATAAAATAAGCATATGAGGTATACATATGCTT
>DUSG01000112.1 GCA_012842725.1 Clostridiales bacterium | reverse complement strand
TAAGCGAAGATTTTATGGATAAAAGAATGCTGTATGAATCGTTGGTCGTTTCCAAATATGCTAATACAGGTTTGTTTAATCTAGTGGAATCTGCTTTGTGGATGATACTAACTTTTATATATATCTATGACTATTTCCAAAAGAAAGGCATTTGTGAAAGAGCGATATATTTGGGCAGAGCATCATTATATAAATGGAATGAGATTAGCCATTATGAATGGGGAGAGCAATTAAGTAAAAGAAACAAAGAGTATAGAAAGTTATCAGTATTTATAAACAACGGAAAAATAAGCAGATGGTTAACAGATAGTGATACAACGAAAGTAGATATGCTGATCAACAAGGAAGATTACGAAAAGGCAGAGGGCATATTGCGAGATAAGATGGTGAAATGCGGGTAGATTGTTAATGATAAAGCAGAAGTAATATAAAATATGACAAATGTTTATAAAAAGATAAAAACAGGTGAACAGTATGATAGGCGTAGATTTCTGTATCAATTCAAATAATGCTATCATAACTGAATATAATAATCATTTTTATTTCATGCCACATACTTTATTAAGAAAATATATATCTAATTACACTATAACTTGTTCAAGTAGCCTAAAACAAGACATCAATGATGAGGCATCTGAAGAATTGACAATTATACCTGACGGAAGCGGATGTATTATATTTGAATTTGACGGAAAAGAAATAGATGAAATATGTTGGGGACCAACATCAAAGTTTGTAAGAGTAAAGCAAGGTAATTCAAAGTATAATAAAATAATGTTCTTTATTGAGTTTTTGCCTGGTGGATTACATGCATTGACGGGTATTCATCAAAAGGAATTAAAGGATGTACAGTGTCATGTTTATGATATTGATAGCAAGCTTTCAAAATCCTTTAGAAATGCTGTTGAGTCTTCAAGAAATATTGATGAACTTATTTTTAAAGTAGATAGCATTTTAATTCATGCAATAGAAGAAAACAGAAGAAACCTTAAGAATATTTTATCTTTTGTAGACAGAATCAGGCATACAGGTGGTGTAATGCAAATAAAAAAGCTTGCAGAAAGTGAGTATATCAGTGAAAGGCAGTTAAACAGGATTTTTGAGGAAATTATTGGATTAAGTCCTAAAATGTTTTCCAGGTTGGTTAGGATAAATAAAGCAATAAAAACATATAAAAGGTATGCCATGTCAAATTCTACTTATATTGCATATGAATCTGGTTTTTTTGATCAATCTCATTTAATTCGAGAGTTTAATGAATTTTGTGGGACAACCCCTAGCAACTTTATAAAAAATATGTCTGATTTTTACAATGAACCTTTCAAATATTAATCTATATTTTAGTTAGACAAGTTTATTCAGTAAAGGGGAAGTGTAATATGAAATATGAGTTTGAGAACAAAAAACCAGAAGCATTTGCTACTAGCTGGGAGGGGCAATATGAGGTTTTTAATTGGGCTGAGTTTCTTATAGGCATACCAATGCCAATATTTTTAATTACAACCTATAAAGAAAACGGGCTGCCTAACGCCTGTTTGCATTCCTGGTCTTGTTTTTCAGGGGATGGTGGAGGACATTTCTGTATAATGTCCGGCATTCCATTAAAATATGGGCATACTATCGGCAACATAATAAGAGACAAAGAGTTCTGCATCAATTTCCCTAATAAGGATATTTGGGAGAAGTGTCGCAAAACAATTGAAAACAATGCATATGAAATCGATGAGATAACGGAAAACGGATTGACGGTAGAAAAAGCCATATCGATCAATGCGCCTAGGATTAAGGAATGCTTTTTAAATCTGGAATGCGCTTTAGAGTGGATTAAACCTTTATATGAAGGCAGCAGGTATGGTGTCATATGTGGCCGTACAAAACATATAGCTATGGATGAGGAATACTTTGATGAAAATAAAAAAGGTCGCTATGGTGAAGGCGGATATTTAATCAATATCCATTCTCCTACGAATCCTATAACTGGAGAATCATTGAGCAGTAAGATAGGTTTTGTGGAATACAAGTAGTGTGAAAAACTTATATGATTGTTTGAGCAGGAGGAAAATTAATATAATCTTCTTCCTGCTCAATCATTTTTTTACCTCATAAGACGTATAACACCGCAGGCTAGTCTTTTGCCCGCATTTCCAGATGGCTGACTACGATAATCATCGGGGTTCTGGTGGATGATTACAGCTTTTCCTATGATATCTCTTACCCTGAATCTATTGGTGAAAAAACATATGAAAGCTCTACCATTATTGGAGAAAAGCACGGGGAAATCTCCTGCATGGTTTCCATGGGGCTGGTTATCCGGGTTCCAATGATCTCCTGCTGCTTTAAAAGGGTCATCAGGATCTCCAACTTCACAATTGCCGAATTGGTGTATATGGAAACCGTGAGGGCCTATTGGAGCTTGATTTCCTGCAGCAGGTTTATATTCAGGTAATCCACGGACAGAAACACATACTTGTACTCCTCCCTGAACATCTGTAAAGTATACTATACCTGATAAGGAAGGTGCTAAAGGCCCTCCTTGGATAATAGCAAAAGCGGTTGCCATATATGTTCACTCCTTAAAAAAACTGATATATAATCATAATATGAAGAAAAATAATAGATGTTTAAATAATTAATAGGCAAATAAAAGGAATGTAAGTAAAGTTGTAGAATAGATTAATATATAGATAGGCATCAAATAAGATGGAGGCAAAATAAATGTCACAACTGAATTTCAACATTAGTTTGAGCCCCAGAGAAGCATATAATAAGCTTCAGGATTTTGACAGTGCAGAATTGGTATACGATGAGTTTAAGAGCCCTGGAGAAGGTAAATATATAGCTATTATGATCTTTGAGAAATATTTTTTTAGATCAGAAAACAGAGCTGCTTTGACAGTAATCATAGATAATTTCCGTAATACTACGTCTGTGACTGCTGTAGCAGCTGGTAGCTCTCAGGGAATAATATTTAACTTTGATTGGGGAGCAGCGGATAACTTTGTCGAGAGTGTGAGAAAATTTTTCAAAGATTATATAATAGAATAATTTTTGAAATTTTTGCAATTTAGTTTTGATATTATCATCAAATTATATTAACATTAAATATGTGGGGTTATATTGTGAGATTACATAAAGAAAGAGGGAGATATTTTGCTTAGGGATTTTATTAAAGAACTTATAGAAGCCCATGGCATTACAGGTTTCGAGCACGAAGCAGCAAAGGTAGTGGAGAAATATTTTAAACCTTATTCAGACGAGATTCAAATTGATAAGATGGGCAGCTTATCAGCCATAAAAAAAGGAAAAGCCCAAAATGCAAAAAGGATTATGCTGGCAGCTCATATGGACGAAATAGGTCTTATGGTAAAAAAGATCGACGACAAAGGATTTATACAATTTACAAATATAGGAGGAATAGATCAAAGGACCTTATTGACCCAGGAAGTTATCGTACATGGAAAAAAGAAGCTGTTTGGAGTTATAGGCAGCAAACCGCCTCACTTGCTTGAAGCCAACGAAAGAAAGAAAGCTGTAAAGATGGAAGATATGCTGATAGATGTTGGCTTATCAAAAGATGAAGTGGAGAAGTATGTTTCCATAGGAGATCCCATTACCATAAGGCGAAAAATGTTGAGTTTGCAGAATGATATGGTTGCCGGAAAAGCATTGGATGATAGGGCTGGAGTAGCAGTTATGTATGAATGTCTGAAAGAATTGAGCAAAATGAATCATGATTGTGATGTTTATGCAGTAGCTACTGTTCAGGAAGAGGTTGGATATAGAGGAGCAATACCTGCTACATTCCATATATCTCCCCATATTGGTATTGCCATAGATGTAGGTTTTGGTTCAACACCTGAACTTCCTAAGGATGAGACTTCAGATTTGGGTAAGGGACCATGCATCGGTTTTGGTGCCAATATTCACCCTAAAATATATGAAAGATTAGTGGAAGTAGCCAAGGAGTACAACATACCTTATCAGCAGGAAATATATCCCGGAGCTACAGGAACAGATGCCTGGGGGATGCAGATAACCAGAGGTGGCGTGGCAACTGGGCTGATATCCATTCCTTTAAGATATATGCATACCTCAGTGGAGACTGTAAATATCAACGATATTAAAAACGCCGGAAAGCTTTTGGCATATTTCATAGTCAGCTTAAATGGCGAGGATTTGGAGGGAATGCTATGCTATTAAAAAGATTAACGGAAGCTTGCGGCATGCCCGGCGGTGAAAGCGAAGTTAGAGAAATAATATTAGAGGAAATTAAACCATATGTTGACGATATAAAAGTTGACGTATTAGGCAATATAATAGCAACCAAAAATGGTAAGCCAGGATATCCGAAGGTTATGATAGCTGCTCATATGGATGAAGTAGGTCTTATGGTTAAATCCATAGACGAGGGAGGCTTCATAAAATTTGCACAGGCTGGTGGTTTGGATGAAAGAATATTGGTATCCAAGCCTGTGTTGGTTGGAAAGAATAAAATACAGGGAGTCATAGGAGCAAAAGCCATACATTTGCAGGAAAAGGATGAAAGAGAGACTCCCTTAAAAACAAAGCAACTGTATATAGATATAGGTGCCAAATCAAAGGAAGATACGGAAAAATTAGTGAAACTTGGAGATTATGTAGCCTTTGACAGTGATTATGTGGAGTTTGGCAATAATCTTGTGAAAGCAAAAGCTTTGGACGACAGAGCGGGATGTGCAGCATTGATAGAAATCTTGAAGCATGATTATAATGTCACTATAGTGGCAGCGTTTACTGTTCAGGAGGAAATAGGACTGAGAGGAGCAACCGTTGCTGCATATAACATCAACCCTGATATTGCATTGGTTCTTGAAGGAACTTTATGTTCAGATGTATCCAATGTACCGGAACAATCACATATAACAAGAATGGGAGCCGGTCCTGCTATATCCCTAATGGATTCCAGAACCATATTCCCTAAGAACCTGGCCAAGAGAATATATGATCTGGCAGTAAAAAACGGAGTGAAAGTTCAATACAGAACACCGTCACCAGGAGGAAATGATGCTGGGGCAATACACACTATCAGGGAAGGAGTGCCTTGTGCAGCAATTTCCGTACCTTGCAGATATATCCATTCACCGGCCAGCGTAATGAGCAAAGACGATTATGAAGGGCTTAAGAAAGTAGTAAAACTATTCCTGGAAGATATAAAAGAGGGGGAATACATCCGTGATTAATAGAGATTTATTGAAAAGATTATTGGAAACCTTTGGTCCGTCAGGTCATGAAGAAACCATAAGAGAAGTAATTAAAGAAGAAATAAAAGACTATGCAGACGAGATAAAAGTAGATGCATTGGGAAATCTAATAGCAATAAAAAGGGGAAATGGTAAAAAGATAATGGTTGCCAGCCATATGGACGAAATAGGTATAATGGTTACTAATATAGATGAAAATGGTTTTCTGAGATTCACAAATATAGGCGGCGTATCTCCATCTATTTCATTATATCAGAGAGTTATGTTTGCGGATGGCACCATGGGTGTTGTAGGAATGGAAAAGTTGGATGACATGAAAGACCTGGCCCTTGACAAAATGTTTATAGATATCGGCGCATCTTCAAAGGAAGAAGCCATGAAAAAGGTCAATATAGGTGATGTAGCTTGCTTCTATGCACCCTTTGTCCAAGATGGTGATTATATAATGGCCAAATCTATGGATGATAGAATAGGATGCTATGTTGCCATAGAAGCTTTAAAGGCCTTAAAGGATTGCCCAAATGAGGTATACTTCGTATTTACAGTACAGGAAGAAGTAGGCTTAAGGGGTGCCAAAACTGCAGCTTATGGCATAGATCCTGATATGGGTATCGCAATAGATGTTACTGCCACGGGAGATACTCCAAAAGCTAAACCTATGGATGTAAAAATGGGCAAAGGAACTGCAATAAAGATTAAAGACAACAGTGTATTGGCACATCCAACAGTCAAGAATTTGATGATAGAAACCGCTAAGGAAAACAATATTCCATATCAGCTTGAGATATTGGAATTTGGAGGAACAGATTCAGGAGCTATTCATCTGACTAAATCGGGAGTGCCTTCAGGAGTCATATCGGTACCATGCCGCTATGTGCATTCCCCGTCTGAGATGGTATCGGTTAAGGATGTAGAAAGTTCAATAGAATTGCTGGTAAAGGTTCTTCAAAAATAATACAATAAGAGCCATTGACAAAAGACATAAAAATAGTTAGAATTCTGATTGTAAGAATTCTAACTATTTTTATGGAGGCAAATATGGATAGAATGAAAGTTAAAGAGCTTTTCAATTCTTTCCTGGAATTCATACCTCTATATCATGAAACTATTGGATGTATATACAATAAGGATTATGGTATAGAGCCAAACCTGAACAAAAGTCAGCGAAAAGCTCTTTTTATTATCAAAAAAAATGGAAGGATAATTCCATCTTCACTTGGCAAAGCTTTGGATATGCAAAAAGGAAGTCTAACAACTCTTGTTGATTCATTAGTGGAGCACGAATTTGTGCGAAGGGACGTCGATAAGGAAGACAGGAGAAAACAATGGATTTCCTTGACTCCCAAAGGTGATGAGTACATCTCAAAATTAATGCATAATTTTGAAAAAGAATTTGAGAAAACATTTGAAAAAGTAGATGCAGAAGATATCGACAATATGATAAATAGTATAGATTTTGTTAAAAGAATACTGGCAAACATAAAAAATATTAAAGGACAGGGGTAATAGCATGCAGGTAGTTGAAAGAGAAAAATTGCTTGGAGAAAAGGAAATACCAAAACTGTTGCTTAAGTTTTCAATACCCGCAATAGTGGGTATGTTAGTCAACGCATTATATAATTTTGTTGATATGGTATTCATTGGTCAAGGTGTAGGTCCATTGGGAATAGCAGGGGTGAGAATTGGATTTCCTCTGATGGTAATAGGTATGGCTTTTGCAATGCTGATAGGCATAGGTGGGAATTCATTGGTGTCTATAAGGCTTGGGCAGAAGAGGAAGGAAGAAGCAGAGCAAATATTAGGCAATGCATTGGTGTGCATGATAATTATTGCGATTGTACTGACTGTTTTGGGATTAATACTCATGGAGCCTCTTCTGAGGATTTTCGGAGCCAGTGAAGAAGTAATGCCTTATGCCAAAGGATATTTCAGAATAATAATTTACGGAACCATATTCCTCATGATTGAAATGGGAATGAACAATTTCATCAGAGGAGAAGGTAACCCTAAAGTTGCGATGATGACTATGCTTATAGGGGCAATACTCAATACAGTTCTGGATCCGATATTTATATTTGCATTTGGTTGGGGCATAGAAGGGGCAGCCCTTGCAACTATTATGTCCATGGCTGTTTCTGCAATATGGGTAATGTATTATTTTCTATACGGCAACAGCCTGTTAAAAATAAGTAAAACTAATCTGAAGGTAAGATTTAAGATTGTAAAATCAATAGTTGCAATAGGTTTATCACCTTTTGCCATGCAATTGGCAGCCAGCGCAGTTGTTATATTTATGAACAAGGGATTGGCACAATACGGAGGAGATATAGCCGTATCAGCCATGGGAATAATAAATAATGTAGCTTCACTTTTTGTAATGGTTGTTTTTGGTATAAACCAAGGTGCACAACCCATAATTGGCTTTAACTATGGAGCTCAGAAATACGAGAGAGTAAAAAACGCTTTGAAATATGCTATAGGGGCTGCAACAATGGTTGTTACAATAGGCTTTATGACAACTCAGTTGTTTGCACCTCAGATGATAGGACTTTTTACTGACGATTTTGAGCTTATTGAATTAGGTGCCAAAGGATTGAGAAGAGTTATGATATTTATGCCCATAATCGGTTTCCAGATAGTTAGTTCAGCATATTTCCAGGCAGTCGGAAAACCAAAGCAATCTATGCTGTTAAGTCTTTCACGTCAAGTACTTTTATTGATACCTATGATTATTATATTGCCTAAGTTTATGGGCTTGATGGGATTGTTTACAGCAGGTCCCGTTGCAGATTTATCATCCTCAATACTCACGGCAATTTTCCTATTCTTTGAATTAAAGCATTTGGATGAAAAGCAGGAAGCCGAGAAGCTCAATCCAAAAGCTGAATTAGGCAAAATATGAGGGTATAATGATTGACAATCATTAGTATCATTATTATAATATTTGTTAACACTACCTATAGGCAATGAAGGGATGCGAAATACAGTGGAGTTAAAGAGAGTCGGCGGTTGGTGGAAGCCGATACGAAGCTGTATGGAGGAACCTCCCGGAGCTTCCGACCGAAATCTTTTGGAGAGTAGGCTCGGACGGTGCCCACCGTTATTGGGTAGAGGTGGCCGAAACGGCAAGATGGGTGGTACCGCGGAATAATATCTTTCGTCCCAATATGGGATGAAAGATTTTTATTTTATATTGAAACCACTAAAAACACGGAAGAACACTGTTTTTATTTGGCTTTTGATTCTCGCATATCTTTATGTAAGATGTGTATATGATTATTCCAATTAGTTAACATAAAAATCAAAAAGGCTACAAAAGTGATTATTTACTTTTCAGGGCACAAAATTCAAACCGGAAATTATAAAGTTTAAGTTATTAAGACAAATTAAACAGGGAGGTAATAAAATGAAAACAGTATATGTAAGAAATCTATACAGAGAAACGGACAAATATGCGGGAAAAACTGTATCAGTAGCAGGTTGGGTAAGAACCATAAGGGTTTCGAAGAGCTTTGGTTTTATAGAACTTAACGATGGAACGTTTTTTAAAAATGTTCAAATAGTATTTGGTGAAGAACTTGAGAATTTTAAAGAAATAGCAAAATTGAACATAAGTTCATCTCTATATGTTGAAGGTCAACTGGTGCTGACTCCGGAAGCCAAGCAACCTTTTGAGATAAAAGCAGAAAAAATCGTAATTGAAGGATTGTCATCACCTGAGTATCCTTTGCAAAAGAAGAGACATACCTTTGAATATTTAAGGACAATTGCCCACTTAAGACCTAGAAGCAATACTTTTTCAGCCGTATTCAGGGTAAGATCTTTGGCAGCATATGCTATACACAAATTCTTCAATGAAAGAGGTTTTGTGTATGTCCATACTCCAATCATTACAGGCAGCGATGCTGAAGGCGCAGGACAAATGTTTAAAGTTACTACATTGGATATTGAAAACCCACCGAGAACAGAGGATGGAAAAGTTGATTACAAGGAAGACTTCTTCGGCAGACCGACAAATCTGACGGTAAGCGGCCAACTGGAAGCAGAAGTATACGCTTTAGCCTTTAGAAATGTGTATACCTTTGGGCCAACCTTCAGAGCTGAAAATTCAAATACCCCGCGCCATGCAGCAGAGTTCTGGATGATTGAACCGGAAATTGCTTTTGCAGATTTGGAAGACAACATGGAATTGGCTGAAGATATGATGAAATATATTATTAACTATGTCCTAGAGAATGCCCCAGAGGAGATGGCTTTCTTTAACCAGTTTATAGATAACACTCTTTTGGAAAGGCTGCAGAACGTAGTGAACTCGGATTTTGGCAGAATAACTTATACAGAAGCAATTGAATTGCTGAAAAAGTCAGGAAAACAATTTGAGTATCCGGTAGAATGGGGCGTAGACCTTCAGACAGAACATGAAAGGTACCTGACAGAAGAAATATTTAAGAAGCCGGTATTTGTCATCAACTACCCAAAAGAGATAAAAGCCTTCTATATGAGGCTCAATGATGACAATAAGACTGTAGCGGCTATGGATTTATTGGTACCTGGAGTAGGGGAAATCATAGGAGGCAGCCAGAGAGAAGAAAGATATGATGTTCTGGAAAAGAAAATGGAAGAATTCGGACTGAAAAAAGAAGATTATTGGTGGTACATGGAGCTGCGTAAATATGGAGGCACCAAACATGCCGGTTATGGATTGGGCTTTGAAAGACTGATAATGTATTTGACAGGTATGAGCAACATCAGAGATGTTATACCTTTCCCAAGAACAGTAGGAAACGCAGAATTCTAACACTGTATATTAAAGAACCGTTCTCTAATATGAATTAGGGACGGTTCTTATGTTTTAAAGAATAATGACAAATAAACAATTATGGTATAATGTGGATATGACATATTTTTCGGGAAATTATGCGGCTTGTTTTGTTATAGTTGTTTAATTATCCTGAACAATTTTTATGTGAATAAATGATAGAGAGTGAATAAAAGTTTCTAAAAATACCTATATTGTTTTGAAGGGGAAGTGGGAAATGAAATTAATCATATGCGACTTGGAAAGCAAATGTTTTGAAAAAATATTTTCTGACTTGCCTGATGACACTATGGTCATTTTATATGATGAGTCCATACATCATTGTACAGGGTGTTTCGGATGTTGGATAAAAACACCGGGAGTCTGCGTAATACGAGATAAATATGGAGACATGGGTGAACGTTTATCAAAATGTGAAGAGGTTATTATTATAAGCAGATGTTGTTATGGAGGATATAGTCCATTTGTAAAAAATATATTTGACCGAAGTATTTCTTATTTGCATCCTGATTTTGTAATTAAGAACGGAGAGATGCATCATAAGAGGAGATATAAAAATAAAATAAAACTACATGTGTATTTTTATGGTGAAAACATAACTGAAAAAGAAAACCTGACTGCTCAAAAGCTGGTGAAAGCCAATTCTATCAATATGGATTGTAATGTTGGCAGAGTTTTATTCTTCCAGAGTATTGGGGAGATGGAGGGACAGATACTATGAGAATGGCTTTTATAAACGAAAGTCCCAAAACGAAAAATAGCGCCTCTGCTTATCTATTACAGGATTTGAAATTGTTATTTTTGCAAGACGATGCTATCATTTCAGATTATAATTTTAATAAACCTTCGTTAAGCAAAGAAGAGATGGAACAGCTGAAAGACTACGACATTTTTGTATTTTCATTTCCGTTGTATTTCGATGGAATCCCGTCACATCTGCTAAATTGCCTTATTCAATTAGA
Source organism: Clostridiales bacterium (assembly GCA_012842725.1). Lineage (GTDB taxonomy): Bacteria > Bacillota > Clostridia > Lutisporales > Lutisporaceae > Lutispora. The sequence goes on along the minus strand of DUSG01000112.1, from coordinate 1,544 downwards.
ATCATTCTTAGCATCTGTAAGGGAAATAGATATAAAAGTTTATTCCATAGTAAACTGCGGATTTTATGAAGGTCATCAGACTAAACTGGCAATTGAAATGATGGAGAATTGGTGCTCAAAAGCAGGGCTTAAGTGGGGACAAGGGCTCGGGATTGGTGCAGGTGGAATGCTGCCGATGATAAAAAATGTTCCGTTAGGGCAAGGACCAAAGAGGAACCTAGAGAAGTCATTGAGACAGTTAGCAAATAATATATTGAATGGTTCTTCAGGAGAGAATATGTTCATTTCTCCGAATATTCCCAGAATCTTTTATAAATTTGCTGCAGAAATGGGATGGAGAAAATCCATAAAAGCAAACGGATTGAAAAAGAAAGATTTGTCTATCCAAAGGTAACAACGCTGAAAGAAAGAATTGGTAACAAAAAGTACACAAGAAGACTACTGGAGGTTTTATTATATGAATCAGACATCACAATACAATAAATCAAAAACATTTTTCATCGTAGTCACTTCAATTGTTGTAGTTGCATTAGGAATAGCTTTATATTTTGCATGGCCATTTATTTCTGCCTTTGGTAATCCGGATAAAATAAGATATATGATAGATAAAGCCGGTGCATGGGGACCGGTGGTATTCATATTGATACAGATATCACAAGTATTGATAGCTCCTATACCCGGGCAAGTGGCCGGATTGGTTGGAGGTTACTTATTTGGCCCTCTGTGGGGATTGATATATACAATGATTGGGGCGACAATAGGATTTACCCTTGTCTTTGTGCTGACACGCAGGTTTGGACGTCCATTTGTTGAATATTTTGTTGATAAAAAAACTCTGGATAGATTTGACCACCTGATTGAAGGCAAAGGTAAGTTGGTATTTTTCCTTATTTTTCTTCTGCCTGCTTTTCCTGATGATATAATATCTTTTATTGCTGGGCTTACTACCATCAGGATTCGTTCTCTGGTGCTGATTTCTGTGTTAGGACGTTTACCTGGATATGCTATACTGAGTTTTACAGGGAACGGTTTTACATATGAAAATCTAAGTCCGGTCATAATTTCAGTTACAATACTCTTGATATTGCTTGCCATAGCTTGGTGGAAAAGAAAATGGCTCCATGAATTTGTAGAACATAATAACAGGATTCTTTTTATCAAAGAACAGTGGAAAAAATCATGGCTTACCATACTAATATGGGTAGTTGCAATAATTATAGCAGCAATAGTGCTTTATAAACTTGTCAGCATCATACCTATATTCTTTAAAAGGTAAATAGATGCAAATATGAAGTGATATACGATGTTATTTGGTATAATTGTATTAATATTATGGATAATATTTGCACTGTTTTTAAAGAGAATCAAAGGGAATAGATTAAAGTATGCAGATGCATTGCTGCCGTTAGTTTTGGTGAGTTATTTGATAACAATTGATTTAGGAATAAACTATGTTGCAGGAGCCATTCCGGATATAAATGATGGTATAGGTTTACATAGCAGATTTGCGTTCTATATTATTGGAGAAGATGGTTGGAGCATAG
>DUSG01000111.1 GCA_012842725.1 Clostridiales bacterium | reverse complement strand
TGGTCCGGTGACCCTGACATCGTATCGTTGCGTTCCACTTTGTTGCTTGGAATCAAAGGTATGGCAGCCTATGCATATCACGCTCGTGTTTTAGGAAGGAAAAACGATGAAGTCAATGATTGGTTCTTCAAAGGAATGAAAGCTTTTGGAGAAGAACACAACGTAGAAGAATGGTTAGACCTGTTGATGGAATTTGGAATGGTAAACCTAAAATGTCTGGAACTACTTGATGAAGCCAATACATCTGCATTTGGAATACCTGTACCTACAAAAATATCAACAGTTATAGAAAAAGGTCCATTTATAGTTGTTTCCGGTCATGATCTATGTGATCTAAAACAACTGTTGGAACAGACAGAAGGAAAAGGAATCAATATTTATACACATGGGGAAATGCTCCCTGCCCATGGATATCCTGAACTAAAGAAATATAAGCATTTGAAAGGTAACTTTGGAACTGCATGGCAGAATCAGCAGAAGGAATTTGCCGATGTACCCGCAGCATTCCTGTTCACCACCAACTGTCTGATGCCTCCTAAGCCATCCTATATTGACAGAGTATTTACTACTGAAGTGGTTTCTTATCCTGGACTTGTTCATATAGAAGATGTGGATGGCAAAAAAGATTTTACACCGGTAATTGAAAAAGCGTTGGAACTCGGCGGATGGCCTGAAGACAAAGTATTGACAGGTATCAACGGCGGTACGGAACTAATGACAGGTTTTGGTCATGGCACTGTTCTAGGCGTTGCAGATAAAGTCATTGAAGCCGTAAAATCAGGAGCTATAAGACATTTCTTCTTAGTAGGAGGATGTGACGGGGCAAAACCAGGCAGAAACTACTATACAGAATTTGTTATGAAAGCTCCTAAAGATACTGTGATATTGACATTAGCATGCGGTAAATATCGTTTCAACGATCTCAACATAGGTGAAATAGGCGGTTTACCGAGGATAATGGATATGGGACAATGCAATGATTCTTATTCAGCAATAAAAGTTGCTACTGCTTTAGCAAAAGCCTTTGAATGCGATGTAAATGAACTTCCATTAACATTAGTACTATCCTGGTATGAGCAGAAAGCCGTATGTGTATTGTTAACATTGCTGGCACTAGGTATAAAAAATATATACATCGGTCCTTCACTACCAGCATTCATCTCAGAAAATGTATTAAAAGTATTGGTAGATAAATTCAATATCACTCCTATAACAACACCCGAAGAAGATTTAAAGAAGATATTAGGTTAATATAAATACCTAATCAAGAATCAGCCGGATAATCCGACTGATTCTTTTATTTTGCCAAATTATAAAAAATATTTATTAATAATTATTATTAGAAATATTGTCATATTTTCTACTTTGTTATATAATAATAACGATACTTGTCAAAATTACATATATTTTGTGAGGTGGTATAATGGACATTAAAGGAACAAAAACAGAAAAAAATTTATGGGAAGCATTTGCAGGCGAATCTATGGCAAGAAATAAGTATACATATTTTGCTTCCGTAGCTAAAAAAGAAGGTTACGAACAGATTTCTGCCATCTTTCAGGAAACTGCGGATAATGAAAAAGAACACGCAAAAATATGGTTCAAGCTGCTTAATGGTATAGGGAGCACTCCTGATAACCTGAAGAGTGCTGCTGAGGGAGAAAATTATGAATGGACTTCCATGTATAAACAATTTGCAGAAGAAGCCAGAGCAGAAGGCTTTAACAATATAGCTGTCCTATTTGAAAAAGTAGCTGATATCGAAAAAGAACACGAAGAGAGATACAAAGCTTTGTTAAAAAATTTAGAAGATAATAAGGTATTTGTCAAAGATGAAAAAGTTTACTGGAAATGCAGGAACTGCGGACATATCCATTTTGGAGAAAAAGCACCGGAAATATGCCCTGTATGTTCACATCCTAAAGCATATTTTGAAGTAGCAGCGAAAAATTGGTAAATAATAGGTTGGGCAATAACCCAACCTCAGTTTGTAGACAAATATGGTTTCACCAATTGGTAGAAACCATATTTTTTCGGCTCTTTGTCAATTGTTGGGGTGGGAATCTTAAAGATTCCTGCCCTTAACTCGTTTTATGAGCATTTTAGTGTTATCTAGGTGATAATGATGTTTTTTTGCACACTTAATAAGCCAACTCTCG
>DUSG01000110.1 GCA_012842725.1 Clostridiales bacterium | reverse complement strand
TTTTGTTTTTCTTTTATTGCTTTCAGAACTTTTTCAGCAGTCAAGGGCAGTGTATTGATTCTGACACCCAATGCATCGTAGATGGCATTGGCTATAGCGGGTGCAGTAGGTACCATAGCCGGTTCTCCTACGCCCCTTGCTCCGTACGGCCCTGTTTCTTCAGGAACTTCCACAATTCTTACTATCATCTCAGGTACATCCCTAACTGCAGGAATCTTATAGTCTACAAAGTTAGGATTCAATACCTTGCCTTTATCCATTATCTGATGTTCTAGTAATGCAGAGCCTAATCCCTGTACTATTCCACCCTCAATCTGAGCTTTGCAGAGCTGAGGATTGATTGCCTTTCCTACGTCATAGGCTGCTGCTACTTTTATAACCTCAATCTGTCCTGTTTCCGTATCTATTTCAATTTCAACGGCTTGAGCTCCGAAAGTCCAGAATGCAACCGGTTTGTCTCCTTGACCGGTTTCTTTATCAGTGTTCCTTACATTCGGGGGTATAAACGAACCTCTTCCAATTATAGGTCCATGAACTCCTGAACCATCTGGCATTTCAAGCCCAAGAGCCAAGGATGCAATAGGAACTTTCCTGTCCGGATAAATTATTGATACTACATGTTCATCTCTGAGTTCAAGATATTCCGCAGGCAATCCCAAACGAATGGAAGCCAGTTTCAGCAATTGCTCCTTAGCATCTTCTGCGGCTTTTTTCACGGCATTTCCGGCACAGTAGGTAATTCTGCTTGCCACAGTCTGCCATTCATATGGTGTTACATCTGTATCTCCTGTAACTACGCTGATTTTTTCTACAGGTATGGTTAGAACTTCTGCTGCTATCTGAGCCAAAACAGTGTTTGAACCTTGGCCTATATCCATGGCAGTTACCAATAGATTTGCTGTTCCGTCTTCATTAATCTTTATGACAGCTGAAGAAGCAACACTGTTGGGCATGGATGGTGCTTTATACATGCAAGCGATACCTTTGCCTCTTACTTTATTTGGTCCGGTAGGTTCGCTCTTCTTGCCCCATTCAATATCTTCAGCAACAGCTTCTATACATTTGGTTATACCTACATTGAACAACTGCTGGCCTGTAACTGTATGGCCGCCTTCTTTTATGGCATTTATCTTTCTGAATTCTACTGGGTCTATGCCTAATTGGTTGGCCACCATATCCAGGTTTTGTTCTATGGCAAAATGGATTTCTGACATTCCAAAACCTCTGTAAGGACCTCCAACAGGCTGATTAGTATATACACAGTAAGAATCTGCTTTTACATTGGGTATATCATATGGACCTGTAGAAGCATAACCGCCGGCTCTGGAAATATTTACGCCGTATTCGGTGTAAGCTCCGCCTTCCCAATAGAATGCGATTTCTTCTGCAACTATCCTACCGTCTTTTTTAACTCCGGTTTTTATCCTAGCCAAGCAACCTTGCCTTACAAAGCTGCATACCATGTCTTCCTCACGGGTAAATGTCAGCTTAACCGGTCTGCCTACGCATTTCTGAGATAGAGGTATGGTTATTCCTTCCAAAGTAGTACCTGCTTTACCTCCAAAACCTCCGCCTACTGCCGGTGATATTACCCTTACTTTATTAAGAGGTAGATTAAAGGCAACTGAAAGGGCTTTTCTAACAGCATATGGTGATTGACATGTTGACCATACCGTTACTTTTCCGCTGGGTTCTGTCAAAGCTATTACAGAGTGGTTTTCAATAGGTGCATGCTGAATGTGAGGTACATAAAATTCGTTTTCGATTATATAATCAGCTTCTGCGAAGCCTTTTTCAATGTCACCTTTTCTTATTTTGTAGTGATTGCTGATATTGGTTCCGGGTTTTGGGAAGAATATTGGTCCATGATAGTATTCTCCCAGATTTTCGTGAACAAGCGGAGCATCAGGTTTGATAGCATCCATTGCAGTGAATACTGCCGGTAACTCCTCATATTCAACTTCTATCAAATCAATAGCTTCTTCCGCAATTTCCGGTGTTTCTGCAGCTACAGCCGCTACAGGTTCACCTATAAACCTAACTTTATCTACAGCCAGGAAGGTCTTGTCTTCAAGATACAGACCTACTCTATTGGGCACATCTTTTCCGGTTATTACAGCCTTAACGCCTTCTAAGGCTTCTGCTTTGGAAGTATCGATTTTCACAATTTTTGCATGGGCGTAGGGGCTTTTCTTTATTTTAGCATAGAGCATGCCCGGCATCTTTAAGTCATCGACATATTTCATATAACCAGTAACTTTATCTAAACCGTCTACTCTTTTGACGTCTTTACCAACATATTTGTACATACTTTCCCCTCCCATCAGTTATTTTTCTCTGCAGCTTCTTTAATTGCATCTATTATTGCTTTATAGCCTGTGCAGCGGCAAAGATTTCCGGCAATTGCTTCTTTTATTTCTTCTTCGCTGGGCTTAGGATTTCTCATAAGCAATGCCTTGGCTGACATAATCATTCCGGGTGTACAATAACCGCATTGAAGAGCTGCATTATTTATAAAGCTTTCCTGCAAAGCGTCCAATACTCCATTCTTAGCTAATCCTTCTACAGTCAGGATTTCCTTTCCGTCAGCTTCAACGGCAAGCATTAGGCATGAGTTTACGGCCTTACCGTTAACAATCACAGTGCAGGCACCGCACTCCCCTGCGCCGCATCCTTCTTTGGCGCCGGTGAGGTTCAAATCTTCTCTTAGCATATTCAGTAAAGTCTTGTGGGGCTCTACTTCCAGATGAACTTTTTCACCGTTTATGATAAATGAAATACTATGCTTCATATCATCCCCTCCTGTTCCTACGCATACTGCTCTAAAGCAGCCAACACTGCTCTCTTCAAGCCTATTCTTATCATTTCCGTCCTGTATTCCTTGCTGGCTCTCACATCACTGATAGGTGATACTTCTTCAGCTGCTGCATCCATAGCAGGTATGATAGTGTTTTCATCAATTTTATCCAAATTGTTCAGTATTTCTTCAGCCTTATGACCTCTGAGAATAGTTGGAGCAACTGCAGCATAAGCTATCTTCCATTGTCCCTCATTGCAGAATGCTGCAACTCCTATTGTTGCAAGATCCACATCTTTTCTTCTGGAATGTTTATAATAAGCTCCGCCTTTCTTTCCTTTAACCGGTGGAATCTGTATACCCATGACTATTTCTCCGGGTTTAAGCGCTATCTTTCTTACTCCCAGGATAAAATCATCGATTGGTACCAATTTGATGCCTTCTTTGCTGAATATCTTAACTTTTGCGGAAAGAACATACAGTGGTGCTATTGTGTCTCCAGACGGTGAAGCATTGCAAACATTCCCAGTTACAGTAGCCCTGTTTCTCAATTGATAGGAACCTACTTCATGTGCTGCCTCAGCTAATATTTTATACTTTTCCAGAATAATATCGCTGCAGACAATCTCATTCATAGTTACTGCAGCACCAATGAAAAGCCCTTCTTCTTCCGTATATTTAATTTCTTTAAGCTCAGGTATATCCTTGATATCAACAACAACCTTAGGCTTTATCATTTTATCTCTCATTCTTACAAGAAGATCAGTTCCTCCATTGAGTATCTTTGCTTCTTCTCCATACTGTAAAAGTATATCGGAAGCCTCATCTAATGTTGCCGGTTTAAAGTATTGGAACTTATTCAAAGTATCCACCTCCAAATATATAAAATGAATAACATTAGCATAAATTCAGTCAATTTCGATTATTATTGAAATTCTATAACAATTGCCATATTCCTTTGTGGATTTTTTATAAAAAGAGATGGTAATATCAGATGACTTGTTAGCAATTATATATAATAAATCTATGCTAATGATTTTCTACTTATATTATAACATATGCTTTAATCGCTGAGAAACCAAAAAATAGAAAGCCATTCCCTGTTTTGATGGTCATCAAATTTAGGGAATGGCATTTATTCATGTGCTTAATTCATTAATTACATTGTAATTACTGTGCCTTCTCTTCCTTCCAAAGCGTCAACTGCTTTATACAGAGAAGTTATAATGGCTTTCTTGCCTGGCTTCGATTTAGCAAACTTGACAGATGCCAATACCTTCGGAAGCATGCTTCCCGGTGCAAAATGTCCTTCCTCAATATACTTCTCTGCTTCTGCTACTGTCATGGAATCCAGGTCTTTCTGATCGGGCTTTCTGAAGTTAATAGAAACTTTATCGACTTCTGTCAATATCATCAGAATGTCAGCATCTACTTCTTCAGCCAATCTTTCAGCAGCCAGGTCCTTATCGATTACTGCTGCAACACCTTCCAAGGAACCGTCTTCTTTTTCAATAACGGGTATTCCGCCTCCGCCTACAGTAATCACTATTGTTGAATCCCAAAGCCTCTTGACGGAATCTATTTCAACAATTTTCAGAGGCATAGGTGATGCAACAACTCTTCTCCAGCCTCTTCCGGCATCTTCCTTCATCACATAACCTTTTTCAGCAGCAATTTTCTTTGCTTCTTCCTCTGTATAGAAAGGTCCGATGGGTTTTGTGGGATTTTGGAATGCCGGGTCATTTTTGTCAACCACAACCTGAGTCACAAGTGTTACAACAGGTATATCCTTCCCTCTCTTTATTAATTCGTGTCTTAGGGCCTGCTGTATGTGATATCCGATGTAACCCTGGCTCATAGCTCCGCACACGTCAAAGGGCATTGCAGGTGTAACATGTGATGCAGTTTCAGAAGCAAGAACTATTCTGCCTACCTGAGGACCATTGCCATGAGCAATAGCTATTTCATATCCTTTTTCACTTATATCAGCTATATATTTTGCCGTCTTTTTCACAACCTCCAATTGAGCTTCAGCGGTTGCCGGAGTACCAGCTTCTTGAAGTGCATTTCCTCCCAAAGCGATTACAACTTTTTTTGCTCCCATGTTCTTCTCTCCTTGCCTAATGTTAATTTAATCATAGAGTATGCTTATTCCATATTCTATATAATGCGATTTTTTCCTTTGTTTATTTTTTACAAAAATATCTGCTATTTATCCTAAATTATTGTTGTTTGTTTATAGTGTTGCTACTAGAACTGCTTTTATTGTATGCAATCTGTTTTCTGCCTCATCAAATACCACTGAATGTCTGCTTCGGAATACTTCATCAGTAACTTCCCTTATATCATAGCCTTTTTCTTTCATTTCTTTTGCCAGCTTTGTTTCAAAGTCGTGGAAAGCAGGCAAGCAATGCATGAAAATTACATCAGGATTATTGGTTTTTTTCAACATATCCATTGTAACCTGATATGGAGATAAAAGTTTTACCCTTTCAGGTATCTTGTCTTCTTCTCCCATGGATGCCCAAACATCAGTATATATTACATCCGCATCTTTTACAGCGAGATCGATATCGTCGGATACTTCTATGATAGCTCCTGTTTCTTTCGCAACTTCTCTTACTTTCTCTATAATTTCTTCGCTCGGCCATAATTCCTTGGGGCCTAATGCTACATAGTGCATGCCCATCTTTGCACAACCATACATCCAAGCATAAGACATATTGTTTCTTGTATCTCCGACAAATACAACCTTTACCTTGTTTAATGGTTTTGCCACATGTTCCTCTATGGTCATCAAGTCAGCAAGAATCTGAGT
>DUSG01000109.1 GCA_012842725.1 Clostridiales bacterium | reverse complement strand
ATTTTCTAAGTAACTTTTCATAACATAAGTCACAAAGCGTTAAGACCCAATTCAAATCTTCTCGCAATTTTCCTGTGGCGCCACAATCCTCACACACATTACCTGACATCTCTTCCCATTTATTTACTATTTCTTCAATCTCCTTGTGAAGTTCGAATACCTTTTGCTTCACTTCTATACTTTGCCCATTACTTGGTAAATCAAAGGTATATATATTAGAAACATTATTATCATGATGATAGTAAAAACACAATCCCCCATATTTTTCTTTTACTTGGTCAACAACAATATCTACTGTCAACCCGGCTCTTCTATATGCTTCAGTAATGTCACGGCACAATCCGCGAAGTACCTCAAACCATCCATCACCAACATCACATCCAAAGGCATCGTATAGACTATAAATAAAATCCTTTTCATCTTTTTGCTCATTAATACTATTACCTCGTCGCATGAAAGGAAATTCATCTTCCAGTCTCTGTTCTAACTCTTTTTTCACCATCGTACACCTCACTTCTTTAGAGATGAAAATTAACAAACTTATCAAGAATATAAATTATACCAAACTTAATAACTTCTTCATATTTCGCTGTAATTACCTTCTTGCCAATCCATGAAAAAAGATATTAGTGCCTTTATCGATTTTCGGTCATAAAAATTGTTATAATCTCTTTGAAGAATCATTCTGTCACCTATTTATAGTGTCTTACTGTTTTGAACACGTTCTTTAATTGTTATACCAACTATCGGTATGATTTCTGCTGAAGTAGTGACAAAAATACTTTTCCAATTAGATGCTTTATACATTTTATTTAAAGAATATAACATATCACTATCTATAATGTATAAACTATATTCAAGGTATTGTTCTTTAAACAAGCTAACTTGCTCTAAACTATGTACATCCCAAATAACCTTTAACCTAGATATTTCGATTGTCACTAAAAAAATCAGTAATATATGTATTATATCCATATTTTTTAACAAGCTGTTCACAATTAAGAATGAAATCTTTTTTCCATACTTCCAATTAATATAGAGTAAATTTAGGAGTCTAACAATATTAGCTTCCCAAGCTGAACGAAATACTTCATTTAAATCTTCATAATACATTGGCCTTATTAGTATATCTTGTATTAATATCTTTTTCACTTCATAAAAATGTGCACCATTGTTAAGTGCTAAATAAATACCATGATTAATTCTTTAATAATCATTTTTTGCCATCTATAAAATTCTCAATTGTTTTATCTCTACTTTTAGACCATTTGTCATAGCGTTCCATTGCATTTAGGCCATCCTTTTTCATATAATCATACTTTCATAATTTATGTACTGTGAAGAAACAGTTTATTAATAGCTTTTATATTTAAGTATTATATTTCTTCTCAACATTAGTGTTATGTTCAGTAAAACTGTACTATAATCTTAAATAGTATCTTGTCAGATGATATAATATGTAAATAACATCCACTCGTCAAAAAACCTTACGGCTAAACCTTTTTGAAAGAGTTGTAAAGCAATTCTGTACCCAATGCTGCTACAGAAAGCCATATATGTAAAAATATTGCCTTTGACTTTTTTAATTATTTCCAAAACCTTTAGAAAACGATTACCCATTACGTCCTACTATATACTTTATTAATTGCTTTACCATATTCATTTATCTACTTTATTTTTATCTACTTTTAAACTTTTCATCTTCGCATTTTTTCTCTTTCAGAATAACCCAAGCTCATCCTAAGTGAAAAAACCACTTTTGGCCTTGTCTGTATAATACTTGAAAATAGTAACCATTATACCTATAATTGCAAGGGAGTAATTACTTTCTCCTTTTGATATGTAAATCTATCTGTATCATGTAATATTCTCTGAATTTTGGGCTTATTACATTTCTATTCTTCCACATAGCCTATGCTTGTGTCGATGCTAACTGTATTAGTAACGCTATCCCAAGTAACACCT
>DUSG01000108.1 GCA_012842725.1 Clostridiales bacterium | reverse complement strand
GTAGGGCTTTCCATGAAATATCTTGAAGATATAAATCCGATCATCCCCTTGTCTTCAACCACTTCCAAAGCCCTTTGGTAAAAGCAATAAGAAAGGTCTGACTTATCTTTAAATGTATCTTCATATTCATCCAAAAGCCATTTCTTATACTCTATCGATAGCTCCTTATGCCCCACATATGGAGGATTTCCGATAATAAAATCAAATTTATTAGACCAGAATTCAACATTTTTAAGAATCTCTTCTGCCCTAGCCTTGTCTGCGTACTCAACTTTGTTTTCCAATGTGTTTTTTATGTCATATATCAATTTTTGATTTTGAAGTTCATCATATAACTGTTCTTTGTCATAGTATTTTTCCCAACGAAAAAGGCTATCACCGCAGACTATGTTGAGTTCGTCCGCATATGGATTTTCGTCTTTTGCCAAAAGACCGGCAGAACAAATTTTAAGCGCCTCCCTGTCTATATCAGCTCCATAAAGGCAATGTTTCAATATATGATAATGGAGGTTTTCTTCCCGCCAATACTGTTCACCCTTGACAGTTTTTATATTTCCGTTCTGATTTATTTCATAGTCTTCATCATAATACCTCTTCCTCAATATAGGAAGCTCCTTTTTGAACTTTCCCTTCAGGAAATCATATGCTCTTATGAGAAAAAAACCGCAACCGCAGGCAGGGTCTAAAATTTTAACAAAAGGCTTTTCAATCAAATCGATATCGGATAAAATTTTACCAAGTATGAAATCTATAATAAAAACTGGTGTGTAAAATTTCCCATATGCTCTTTTAGATGCTCTCTCCATAGATTGCTGATAAACCTGCCCCGGCAAAAAGTCTTTCATCAAATCACCTACTTTGTACATTAAGCAAATTCTGTTATTCGTCTATGAATATTATAACTTTTAGCATCATATTACACAAACTTTACTCATTATTAAATTATTAACAAAAATCTTTGATTATAAGTTATAATATTATTGAGAAAAAAAGAAAGGAGCATGAAAAATGGCGAAAATTGTAGACATCGATTGGGGTAAGCTTGGTTTTAACTATATAAAAACCGATTATCGATATATATCTTATTGGAGAGACGGTAAATGGGATGAAGGTAGGCTGACGGAAGACAATGTACTTCACATAAGTGAAGGTTCGACGGCGCTGCATTATGGACAGCAGTGTTTTGAGGGACTTAAAGCTTACAGAACCAAGGAAGGAAAAATTCAGCTTTTCAGGCCTGACAGAAATGCAATAAGGATGCAGGAAAGCTGCAGAAGAATTTTGATGCCGGAATTTCCAATAGACAGATTCATCGATGCATGCATTCAGGTAGTTAAAGCCAATGAAGCTTATGTTCCCCCATATGGCAGCGGTGCTACACTTTATCTGAGACCTTTTATGATAGGTGTTGGCGATAACGTTGGCGTTAAACCTGCTTCAGAGTACATTTTCTCAGTATTTTGCACCCCTGTAGGACCTTATTTCAAAGGTGGATTGAAACCGGTAAACTTTATGGTTTCAGACTACGACAGGGCAGCTCCGTTTGGTACAGGTGCTGCAAAAGTCGGAGGAAACTACGCTGGAAGCCTTCTGCCTCATGAAATAGCAGTAAAAAGAGGTTTTGCAGATTGTATCTATCTTGACCCCGCCACACATACAAAAATTGAAGAAGTAGGTGCGGCAAACTTCTTTGGCATAACAAGAGACAATAAATTTGTAACTCCAAAATCACCTTCAATACTTCCAAGCATTACAAAGTATTCTCTCCTACATGTGGCTAAAGAATATCTAGGCATGGAAGTTGAAGAAAGAGATGTATATATAGATAAATTAGACGAATTTGTTGAAGCAGGAGCCTGTGGTACAGCGGCAGTTATAACTCCCATAGGAGGTATAGAATATAAAGGCAAGCTCCATGTATTCTACAGTGAAACAGAAGTAGGTCCTGTTACCAGAAAGCTGTATGAAACCCTTACAGGAATTCAGTTCGGTGATATAGAAGCTCCCGAAGGCTGGATAGTTGAGGTAAAGTAAAAGCAATTTAGCAATAAGATAAAAGAGGATGTTGATAAATCATCAGCATCCTCTTTTGCTGCATATCTCATATTGC
>DUSG01000017.1 GCA_012842725.1 Clostridiales bacterium | reverse complement strand
TGTCCATAATCTGATTTACTGCATCCTTGACTATGTCAAATCCCATTTTTAATATGAATAAAGCTACCAATCCACCAGCAATAGGATCCATTACCGGATATCCAAGGATCGCCCCGCCAATACCAATAAATGTTCCAATGGATGAAAATGCATCTGAGCGATGATCTAAGGCATTGGCTATCGTTGATGGACTGTTGATTCTTTTCCCAACTCTGTATGTTAGTCTATACATAGCCTCTTTTGTAACTATTGAAATTATCGCTGCATATAGAGCTATAATTCCCGGTGTATGCGTTGAACCGCTGCTTATTGTATCATATGCTGACTTTATTATCCCAAAGCCTGCTGCCAACAACATTAATCCCACAATTGCAGATGCAATGGCTTCGGCTTTGCCGTGACCATAGGGATGGTCTTCATCTGCAGGCATTTTTGCAATCCTCAGGCTTATATAGACCACAGCTGATGCCGCAATATCCGATGCAGAATGCATTGCATCAGCTACCATGGCACTGCTTCCGCTAACAATACCTGCGAAGGCTTTAAATGCTGTAAGAATGATATTGCCCACTACGCCGATTATTGCCCATCTCTCAGCAGTCTTAAAATCCTCTTTATGTTTATCCATACCTTGTAATTCACTGTTTAGAAGCCCTTCTGACTTTTTTTCATCCTGATTTAACATTCTCTTACTCCTTCCTCGTTTTAATAGGAATAATTCTCATTTACCCATAAATAGCAAAATTGTATAGGATACAAATCCTATACAATTTTGCAAGTCATTTCAATAGTCAAATATAAAATTATATACGCTATTAATTAATATGATTCTACTTATATTATTGTGACACTTTCTTTAGAAGTTTCTTTGCAATCTCGAATCTATCTTCGCTTACATACAGAGGTACACAGCATCCCGGTCCGAATATTAGTCTCTTGTCTTCAACTTGATCCATTGCATCCTGGAGATGTGCCAAAAGTTCATCTTCAGTTGCTTCGTGCAATACCTTAAACTCATCAACTCCACCGATCAATAACTTATCAGTTTTGCTTCTTGCATCTTTTAATTTTACATCTACTATTCTATCATGCCAATTGACAGCTTGTACAGGATATTTTTCCAACAGATCAAACATCGGAGCGTTGCCATGCATATGCATTATATTGAACCAAGTTTTGCCTTGTACTACCTCAAGTATCTGTAAATCATAGGGTCGCCCAAACTCTTCGTATTCAGCAACACTCATTCTGTCATAGGTTCCCAACTGGGTTGCAAAGAATATTCCGTCAGCTTCGTTCTTGACTACTTCTTTAACAAAATTGATTGTGGTCTCTGTTATTACTTCCAGGCCTTTTTTGAAGTATTCAGGATATTGTCTCATATGAACAAACATTTTGTCTCCGCTCATCTTTATCGCAGTAGTCAAAGGATTAAATACAGTAACTACTACAGGAGCTTCCCCTTTGAATCTCTTGGTAATCTCTTTTGCTGCCAAAATAGAATCAGCCATTGAACCTTGAACCATAGGCAACACGTTAAGGTTTTTCCAATCTTCGGGCTTTTTGATTGAGAATTCTGTTACTACTCCAACATTTGAGCATGTATTTGGCCACTCACAATCCCTTTCTGGCCACTTTATTTTAGATCCCCAATCTTGGATTGAATATAATCCTTGATAAGTTACCTTTACGAAATCCCAATTAAATCTTTCTTGAAATTGTATAGTTTTCTTTACAAGCTCCTTTGGATTTTCGTCATAAGGCGGAAAATGCTTCCATAGATTCATTGCAGGTATATCAAGTTTTTTCCCAGCTAACAATGCTTCAACTCTCTCTATAGGTTTCACTGTTAACTCCTCCTATCACATCAAATGTATATTTAAATTCCTAAACAACATTGCTTTCCTCTTCTTCTTTTTCAACAAATACCGCAAGCTTTGTCACACGCATACCATCCAATTCAATTACTTTGATTGTTAGATTTTTGTATTTAAAGGTATCGCCTATACTAGGAATGTCATCTATCATTTCCATAGCCCAGCCACCTACAGTGCTATAATCGCTTTCGAAATCACGATCGTCTATATCCACATAATCAAAGAAATCACGGAGGGATAAATCTCCGCTTACCTCGTAGGTATTCTCGTCAATAATTTTAAAATCATTGACGATCTCATCTGCTTCATCCCAGATATCTCCTACCAACTCCTCAAGAATATCCTCCATAGTTATACAACCCATGGTTCCTCCATATTCATCAGTAACTATAGCCATCTGCAGTCGACGATCCTTCAATTCATCAAAAAGATCCGGAAGCTTCATTGTCTTGTGAACAAAGCAAGCATCTATCAATATAGATCTAATGTCTATTTCTTTATTATCAACCAGCTTTCTAAAAAATCTTCCCATATGCAGAATACCTATTATATTGTCTATACTGTCATCATAGACAGGTATTCTTGAATAAGGCGATTCTAAGACTGTTTCTATAATGGAATCCATGCTATCATTTATATTGATTGCCATCATATCTGTTCGAGGAGTAAGGATTTCCTCAACGGATATGTCAGAGAACTCCAAAGCTGACTGCAACAGGTCACTCCTCTCGCTGTCTATGACACCTTCTTCTTCAACGCTTTCAATTATTGAAACCAACTCTTCTTCTGTAATGGAAGGCTCATTGTTGTTATCCTTTTTCCATAGTTTTGAGACTAAATTTACAAAGCCCACAACAACAACTATAACCGGCTTTAATATATATATTAGAAACCGCAACGGGAAAGATACCAGCAAAACAAATTTATCGCATTGTTGTTTAGCTATTATCTTTGGTGCTATCTCACCGAAGGTAAGAATTATAATTGTCATAACTATAGTAGCCACTATAGTTCCAGACTCTCCCATAAGGCTAATGGCTATTACAGTTGAAATTGAAGATGCAGCTATATTAACAAGGTTATTTCCAATAAGTATTGTAGTTAGTGCATCATCAAAGTGTTCAGATATATAATAGGCTGTTTTTGCTCTCTTATTACCTACCTCCGCGGCTTTTTTTAGCCTAACTTTATTAGCAGAAGCATAGGCTATTTCCGACCCGGAGAAAAATGCAGAAAATGCTAAGCATATAACAATGCCTATATAAGGCAAAATATCCATATAAACAAACCAACTCCTGTTCCTATTTGTAGTTTTTCAATGAACGTTCCCACATAGCTCAATTGTCCTTGCACCAACACGGTTATCACGAGTTGATGACATCATCTTCATCCCATATATCCCCGACAAGTTCCTCTAGAATATCTTCCACAGTAACAATACCAAGAGTTTTGCTGTTATCATCAACTACTATGGACATATGAATTTTTTTACCGCTCATTTCCCTGAGAACATTGTCGATTGGCATATCGCACATTGTATAATGCGGTTTTAGAAGCATGTCCTTAAGATCAATCGTTTCATTCTTGATATATGCTTTTAAAAGCTTTCTTACTGGAAGAATACCGATAATATTATCCAGATTATCTTTATATATCGGTATACGTGAATATTTGTATTTTTTAATTATCCTCAGGATATCCTCTTGTGAAGAATTGATATCCAGTGCTACAATATCTTTTCTGGCAGTAAAGATATCGCCTACTGTTATATCATCAAAATCCAGCGCAGAATGAACCAACTCATGTTGATCTTCGTCCAAGACACCCTCTTCATTGGCTGTTTCAATAATATCATACAGCTCCTCTTCAGTCATGAAAGGTTCGCTATCTTTCACAGGGAAAAGCTTAGAAACACAATTGCTTATATATGTGAAAAAATAAGCTACCGGTGCAAGTATTTTCATCAATGCTCGCAATGAGCCTGAAACTGCAAGGGCAATTCTTGTGCTGTTGGCTTTTCCAAAGCTTTTAGGAATCATTTCACTGAAAAGAAACACTACAAAAGTAGAAACAATTGTTGTGTACTTAACGGATTCCACACCCCATAATCGGGTCGAAAGCAAGGTTGCCACGGAAGCAAATGCAATGTGAGTTATATTGTTTCCTATAAGCAATGTTGTCAATGCCTTGTTAAAATTGACAGTGATGTACATTGCATTTATGGCTCGCTTGTCTCCGTTTTCAGCATAATTTTTTAAGCGAATTTTGTTTACGGATGCAAAAGCAATCTCTGAAGATGCACAATAGGCTGCACCCGCCAAAAATATGAACAGCAAAATAAACAGCGTCGAACTGCCACCGTCCACAGGACTACCAACTCCTTTTCTCACTTAAAACATTTTTATAATGGATTAAAAGTTATCCTAAATTGCATAATGTTGTGCAAAACATTCATACTCATATATAATTACATCACTTATAGACCCTCAACGGCTATTCTGGCAGCATAGAAATTTATTTCCGGTGTGCTCAGTTCAGCCACACAACCAGGTGTCACCATCAAACCTGTACGGCCGGCCACCAGAACAGCTTCTCTTATGTGATCTCGTACTTCTTCTGCCCCTTAGCAGTTGCCAACCATTTTTCATTGATGCCACCTAAAAAACATTTATCGCTTATTTTTCTGGCTTCGACCATAGTCGGCTTTGCCCATCTATCGTGCCAGTTGATACAATTACAAGGATATTTAGTAGCAAGTTTTTCAAACATTGTATTGTCGCCATGTATATGAAGAACATTGAAATAGGTTATATCCTTATATGAATCCATAACTTGTAGGTCATATTTGACTCCAAATTCTTCATATTCATCTTCAGTAACCCATTCTTTGTTGGCGCACTGGGTCGCAAAGAAGAATCCGTCTACACCTTCTTCAATATTCAACTTAACAAAGTTTATAGTTGTTTCTGTTATTGCAGCCAACGCTTGATGCAAATATTCAGGATGGGATCTCATATGCTCAAAAACTTTTGGTCCAGCCAGCTTTTTAGCTGTAGTCAAGGGGCTAAAAATAGTCTGAATAAATGGTATTTCTTCACCCTTAAGCTGCTTTTTTACTTGTCTTGCTAACAGTACATATTTCCCATGATTGCCAAAGTAACCTGGAAGAGGTTCTAATTCCGTCCACTCCTTTGGATCATCAATAGCAAACTTTCTTTCAAATACAGGCTTGTCTTTAGTGCAGTAAAAAGTACAGCTTAGCTCATAGTCATGGGCACCATAGTTTCCAAAGGGCATGAGCTTAATGAAGTCTAAATCATAGCAATGAGCTTGTTGTATCTGAATTTCAGCCAGCTCAACAGGATCCTGATCCACATGAGGTACATGGTACCACATACCGAAGGGCACTCTATCAACATCCTGTTTTTTTATGGCTACCATTACCCTTTCTTTTTTTGTCATCATTTCCATAGCAATTCTTCCTTTCTTTTATATAACTAGAAATTATAAGCTAGCTGCATTTTTCTCTTTTTTAAAGAAGTTTTTAATATCTCCCCTGAATGGTGATATCAGGAATAACAAGTCTACTGCAAGTAAAGCTAACGATAAAGGCTTAAATGCTACAGAGGCAATATTGCCACCAGTAAGCAGCAAACTTCTTCTAAAATGTATTTCTGTGTTTTTCCCTAATACAAATGCCAAAACAAAAGGTGCCATAGGTATATCAGCTTTTACCATATAGTAACCGATAATACCAAATATGATTATCAATAAGTTATCAAATGCCAAATTTCTGTATGTGTAAGCACCTAATATACATAAGGACCCAACTATGGGTATCAATATATTTTTAGATACTTTGGTTACCCTGGCGTATATAGGAGCACCAAACAATCCTACCAAAAGAATAAAGAAATTGGCCATAATTAAACCAAAGAACAATCCATAGGTAGTTTCCGGATGTCTAGTGAATAATTGTGTTCCAGGGGCCAAGCCGTGTATTAGAAGGCCTCCAAGGAAAAGCGCTGATGTTCCGTTTCCAGGTATCCCCAATGTCAAAAGAGGAACCAAGGAACCGCCAACAACAGCATTATTTGCCGCAGAAACAGTAGCAAGACCTTGTTCATTTCCTTTACCGAAAGTCTCGGGATGTTTGTCACTTTTTTTAGCTAAGTTATAGCTGATACCAGCTGCAACCGTTGTTCCTGCACCAGGAATGATGCCTACAACTGTTCCTATGATTGAAGCCCTGATATTATTATATAGCATAGACAAATGATCCTTTATGGAGAGGAAAGGAGAACCTTTCATGGAAGATTTGCTTATGGCAATAGTCTCACTCTTGTCCGCTGCCAGTGCCAATACTTGAGATACGGCAAACATACCTAAAACTACAGGCAACAATGGTAATTCATCATATATAGGTTTGATTCCGAAGTTCAATCTGCTCAAACCGGTAATGCCATCCATGCCAATCATGGTGCATAAGAAACCTAGGCATGCACTAATAAGCCCTTTAAGCATACCGCCTTTTACAAGGCCAAGTATAATTATAAGACCCATTAGTGTCGTAAGGAACAATTCCCAAGGCCCAAACTTTATTGCTATTTGAGCTAATGGAGGTGCAATAAACAACAACGCAAGGGAGCCAATCATTCCACCTATAAAAGCGCTGAAGGTTGTAATACCAATAGCTCTTAATCCTTCACCCCTTACCGTCATCGGATATCCATCCAAAGTCATAAATAATGAGTCGGAAGTTCCTGGGGTATTTATCAATACAGCAGTTATATTACCTCCATAAGATCCTGTTACATAAATTGCTCCCAATGTAATAAGACCTGTAACAGGCTCCAAATTAAAAGTTAAGGGTAAAAATATAGCGATTCCCGTGTCAGCTGACATTCCTGGCAGAGCACCAAGAATAGAACCAACCAAAGCACCTATTGTCAACCATAATAAGTTTTCAAAAGTACATGCTTCCAAAGCATACTGAAAAAACTCCATATATTACACTCCTCGTATAGAAATTATCCAAGCAACATGGGCAGCAGCATTCCTTCAGGTATCTGCATCCCAAGAATCAAATCAAAGAACAAATACACCAATAACGGCATCACAATAGAAATTGTAAGCATGAGTTTTTTTTCTTCTCTGACCCAGTACCCACATAGTTATATAGAGATAGAAGGGTGTTGCCAAATAGAAACCCACTACTTCAATTAAAGCAACATATGCAATGAGTAAAGCAGCCATTAGCATAGCCATCTTTGTGCCTGTAAAATCAAGTTCTTCCTGCTTTCCCCACTTGAAATAAGTCTTTAATAATAGAATGGTTGCCAACACTATTGCAAAAATACTTATTGCCACAGGAAACATTCTTGATCCAGGATCCTTTATCT